>NZ_CDWTMO010000001.1:0-9466 GCF_977946435.1 Frankia sp. CgKIO3
GGCCGGGTGGCTGTGGAAGCGTGCGAGCGCCTCATACCCCGCGATGACCCCCCGTTGCAGATCCACGATCGGCTGGAAGAACAGCACGGGTTCGTCGGGATCGGCGAGAACCCGGCGTAGGTCGGGCCGGTCGTCGCCACGCGTCCCACCCCCGTCGCTGTTCTTCGACCGCCCGGGGGGACCCGCCCCACCGGCTGCGGGCAGCGTCCTGCCCTCGGCCGCGCCACCGGGCGAAACAGCCGCGTCGCCGACATCGGGGCGGTCGCTGGACGGAGGTCCCGCGGGAATCCGCTGCCGAGTAATCATGCGCCGTGCACCCCCCTCGCATCGAAGCACGTCGCACCTGTCCTGTAAGTGATTTTCTTACCATCCGGCCGCGATGCCGGGTGCGAGTACCGTCCGGAGTTGTGAATCCTGCGCTCTTTTGTGCGACCAGCGGGTGGCGGTCGGATTGCCGTTCATCGTCCTTCCCGTGCCCCCGGCGCAAGATCGGCGGTTTCTGGGTGCCGGAGGCGTCGTTCATCGTTGATCCGTCGCCAAAACGGTCATTGCTCGCCAGGATTTTCGGGTGCCGACGCGAGGCGTGCGAGTAGTCCGAGTCGGCCGATGGAAATCAATCCAGCAACAACGGGGGTGAACTTTATTCGGCGAGGTGGTGCGCTACGATTACTCAAGGTGATCGAATGTGGAAGTGTGGGTGGCGTTCCGGAGGCGAGGTTAGGCTGAGGTAGTGGTATAGCTACCGTTCGCAGTTATTCGGGGGTGATTCGCGGCCGTTCGGGAGTACGATGACGGCTGCCGGGGCGGTGGCCCGTCGTGAGCGGACCCGTGCGGACCCGCGGTCGGCCGCTACAGTCGGCCCATGAGGCTTGCAGTGATCGGCGGTGACGGGATCGGCCCCGAGGTGGTGGCGGAGGGGTTGCGGGTGCTGCGCGCGGTACATCCCAAGGTCGACATGACCGAATACGACCTGGGTGCCCGGCGCTGGCACGAGACCGGGGAGACGCTGCCCGACTCGGTGCTGGAGGAACTGCGCGGTCACGACGCGATCCTGCTCGGGGCGGTCGGTGATCCCGGCGTGCCCAGCGGTGTCCTCGAGCGTGGCCTGCTGCTGCGGCTGCGGTTCGAATTCGATCATCACGTCAATCTCCGGCCGGTGCGGCTCTACCCGGGAGTCCGCTCGCCGCTGGCCGGCGATCCGGCTATCGACATGATCGTGGTGCGGGAGGGCACGGAGGGGCCGTACGCGGGCGCGGGGGGTGTGCTCCGGAAGGGGACGCCTCACGAGGTGGCGACCGAGGAGAGCCTCAACACCCGGTACGGCGTCGAGCGCGTCGTGCGCGACGCGTTCCGGCGGGCCGATCGACGCGAGCGTCGCCATCTGACTCTCGTGCACAAGGACAACGTGCTGACCAAGGCCGGCGACCTGTGGTCGCGCACCGTGGCCGAGGTGGCGCCCGAGTTCCCCGACGTGCGCGTCGACTACCAGCACGTGGACGCGGCCTCGATGTTCTTCGTGACCGATCCGGGCCGGTTCGACGTCGTCGTGACGGACAACATGTTCGGCGACATCATCACCGACATCGGCGCGGCCATCACCGGCGGGATCGGCCTGGCCGCCAGTGGCAACCTCGATCCCTCCGGTGCCCACCCGAGCATGTTCGAGCCCGTGCACGGCAGCGCCCCGGATATCGCCGGCAGGCAGCTCGCCGACCCGACGGCCACCGTCGCCTCGGTGGCGATGCTGTTCGATCATCTCGGCCACGCCGAGGAGGCGGCGAAGGTCGAGGCCGCCGTCGCATCCTCCCTGGCGGATCGTGCCGCCGCGGGAGCGGCCCAGCTGTCGACCCGGGAACGCGGCGAGGACCTCGCCGCGCGGGCGGCGGGCTGAGTCCTCGCCACCCCGGTCCTCGCGCCACCCCGCCACGCCACCGGTGGAGGCCGGATGGTTGATCGCCGCGGGGGCCCTTCCGGTCCAGGTGCGTCGTGGTTATTCTCTACGGGAGCCGTAGATCCGGTAAGACGGCAGCCGACAGGGCCCCACCACGGCGAAGATCGGCGGATTCGTCATCTCCTGTTCGCTTCGTCGTACTTTGGCCTGGAGTCGCCGTGCCTATCACCCCAACCTCGAAGATCTGGATGAGTGGAGAGTTCGTCGACTGGGACGACGCCCGCATCCACGTGCTCAACCCGACCCTGCACTACGGGTGGGGTGTGTTCGAAGGCGTCCGCTGCTACGAGACGGCCCAAGGGCCCGCCGTGTTCCGGCTGACGGACCACATCGCCCGTCTCTACCGCAGTGCCAAGATTTATGTGATGGAGCCGTCCTTCACGCCGGAGCAGGTCGTCGCGGCGACGAAGGAGACCATCGCGGTGAACGACATCGCCTCCTGCTACATCCGGCCGCTGATCTACCTCGGTTACGGTGAGATGGGGCTCAATCCGTTGCCTTCTCCTGCCGAGGTCATGATCGCGGTGTGGCCGTGGGGCGCCTACCTCGGCGAGGAGGCAGAGGAGAACGGTGTCCGCGCGATGATTTCTTCCTGGAAGCGGAACGACCCGAACATCACGCCGCCGGCGGCCAAGGCGTCCGGGCAGTATCTCAACTCGTCCCTGGCGAAGGTCGCGGCGGTCAAGGCCGGTTACGACGAGGCGATTCTGACCAGCCCCAATGGCCACATCGCCGACGGCACCGGGGAAAACGTCTTCATCGTCTCCGGACGCAAGGTCATCACTCCGCTCCTCACGGATGGTCCGCTCGGTGGCATCACCCGCGCCTCGATCATGAGGATCGCCGCCGATCAGGGGTACGAGGTGATCGAGCAGCACATCGTGCGCACCGACCTCTATCTGGCTGACGAGGCGTTCTTCACCGGCACGGCGGCCGAGATCGTGCCGATCGTCGAGGTGGACGACCGGCAGGTCGGGAGCGGGAAGCCGGGCCCCGTCACCCGGGAGCTGCTGGAGATCTTCCAGCGCGCGACCCGGGGGGAACTGGACCGATACCAGGAGTGGAACGAGTTCGTCCAGCAATAACGCCGTGGCCGGCGTCGCGGGCGTTCGCGCGTTGCCCCGCGTCCCGGCCAGGGTCGTGAGCCCGGCCCCGCGTGTCCGGGCTCACATAATGCCCACGCCGAAGCATCGTGTGCTCTGGTCAACATGGCCGGCAGGGCCTACCGTCGCGAGTAGCAGTTTTCACGAATGCACAAGCGTCGGGAGGGCGTCGTGCGGGTTTCGGAGGCTATGAGCTCCCTTGTTCTCATGATCGGCCCGGGGCACACGCTTCGCCAGGCGGCGAGGCTGATGGCGGCGCGCAAGGTGGGTGCCGCGGTCGTCGACGATGCGGACAGTGAGGGCTACGGGATCCTGACCGAACGGGACGTTCTGCGATCGATCGCCGCGGCTCAGGATCCGGATGTCGAGATCGCGGGCGACCATCTCACCCGCGATGTCGTCTTCGCGGATCCGGAGTGGTCCTTGGACGAGGCGGCTGCCGCGATGCTGCGGGGCGGTTTTCGGCACCTTATCGTGACCTCGGGCGGTGGCGTAGCCGGAATCCTCTCCATGCGCGACGTGGTACGTTACTGGAGTAACCATCATGTTACGGTATGATGTCTACCGTGTCGTACGCCGGGGATGCTTGCGGTCTGCCGCCGAATCCGATCCCGTCGTCCGGGATATCTGGGGAACATGAGGCAGGCGGACGGCGCTACGGTCACCGCATGCACGACAACGAGGCGGTCGCCCTGCTCCGAGCGACCACGCTGCTGAAGGAACTGCAGGAGGAGGACCTGTTGCGGCTCGCCACGCGAGCCGTCACGCGACGTTTCCGGCGTGGACAGGCTGTCTTCACGGAAGGTGAGACCGCCGACACTCTTTTGGTGGTCGCCTCCGGGCGGTTGAAGGTGCTCACGAAGGCCGATGACGGCCGTGATCACATTTTGAACATTGTCGGGCCACGGGAAACCCTGGGAGAACTCAACATCGTCGAAGGGGGTACCCGGTCCGCCGGCGTCGAGGCGCTCGAACCGAGTACTGCGCTGGTTCTCGACCGCGCCGCGGTCTGGGAACTCGTGCGGGAACGGCCGGCCGTCGCCGAGCAGCTCATCCGAGCACTGGTGGCGCACGTGCGACGCCTCACCGGAGCGAATGCCGACTTCGTCTTCCTCGATCTGCCGCGACGCGTGGCCAAGTTGCTCCTGCTGCGGATGCGGGAGGCGGGGCGTCCAATGATCGAACTCGGCCTCACGCAGACCGAGATCGCCTCGCTGCTCGGCGGTTCCCGCCAGTCGGTGAACCAGGCGTTGCGCGAGTTCGAGCGGAGGACCTGGATCCTCTCGGAAGGTCAGACCATCACGATCCTGCAGGTCGACCGGCTACGCCGGTTTGCGGGGGACTGAGATCCTCCGCTGTGGCGCACGCCACATCCGTCACATGTCGGGCCTGTTACATCGTAGGCTTGTCATCCGGCGGCGAACCCGTCTCCGTCGCGCGCTTCGGTCGCTGACCCCTGGGGCCGGGCGCGTGGCGGCCCCAGGTTCCCGAACTCTGCTCGGTTCGGCGTGCCGGAGGTTGTCCGGACCGCTCGGCTCGGCCGGGGCGGAACGGCCCAAGATCCTTGCGGAGGGGCGCCCCGTGCGGCCATACGATCCCGATTCCCTGCACATCTATGACACGACATTGCGGGACGGTACCCAGCAGGAGGGGTTGTCGCTCTCGGTCGGCGACAAACTCGCGGTGGCCCGTCACCTGGACGATCTCGGTGTCGGTTTTATCGAGGGCGGCTGGCCGGGATCGAACCCGAAGGACGCGGAGTTCTTCACCCGGGCGCGCGGCGAACTGAACCTGACGACCGCCGTGCTGACCGCCTTCGGGGCCACCCGGCGGGCGGGCCGCGCCGCCGCGGACGATCCCCAGGTGGCGGCGCTTCGGGACGCGGGGACCTCGGTGGTCTGCCTGGTCGCCAAGTCGGATCTGCGCCACGTCGAACGTGCCCTGCGCACCACCCCGGCCGAGAATCTCGCGATGATCCGGGACACCGTCGTGCATCTGCGCGCGGAGGGAAAGCGGGTCTTCGTCGACGCCGAGCACTTCTTCGACGGCTATCGGGTGCATCCCGCCTACGCCCTTGAGGTCGTCTCCGTTGCGGCCGAGGCCGGTGCCGAGGTCGTCGTGCTGTGCGACACGAACGGCGGCATGCTCCCGGCGCGGATCGGCGCGGTCGTCGCCGATGTTCTCGCCACGACCGGCGCCCGGCTCGGTATCCACTGCCACGACGACGCCGACTGCGCGGTCGCGAACACCCTGGTGGCGGTGGAGGCCGGCGTCACCCACGTGCAGGGCACCGCAAACGGCTACGGCGAGCGGTGCGGGAACGCCAGCCTGCTGAGCGTCATCGCGGGTCTGGAGACCAAGTTGGACCGGGCCGTGCTGCCGCCCGGGCGGCTGCGTGAGCTCGTCCGGGTCTCCCACGCGATCGACGAGGTCACCAACTCCGTGCCCGACCCGCACCGGCCGTACGTCGGGGCCAGCGCCTTCGCGCACAAGGCCGGCCTGCACGCCAGCGCCGTCAAGGTCGATCCGGACCTGTACCAGCACATCGACCCGGCGGTCGTGGGCAGTGACATGAGGATGCTGGTCTCGGAGCTCGCCGGTCGGGCGACCATCGAACTGAAGGGCCGTGAGCTCGGCCTTGACCTGTCGAACCAGCGTGAGGCGCTCGGACGGGTGGTGGACCTGGTCAAGGAGCGGGAGGCGGCCGGGTACGTCTACGAGGCCGCGGAGGCCTCCTTCGAACTCCTGCTGCGCGACGAGGTGGCCGGCCGGCAGCGGTTCTACACCCTCGAATCCTGGCGCGTCATCGTCGAGCAGCGCCCGGGCGGCGAGGTGGTCAGCGAGGCGACGGTGAAGCTCACCTCGCACGGCGAACGCCACGTCGCGACGGCGGAGGGGAACGGACCGGTCAACGCTCTCGACACGGCACTGCGCAACGCGCTGGAGAAGGCATATCCGGGGTTGGCCGATCTGGACCTGGTGGACTACAAGGTTCGGATCCTCGACGGCAAGCAGGGGACCGGCGCGGTGACCCGGGTCCTGGTGGGAACCAGTGACGGCCGCGAGTGCTGGGACACGATCGGCGTGGACGAGAACATCATCGCCGCCTCCTGGGCGGCCCTGGAGGACGCCGTCGACTACGGACTGCGGCGGCAGGGAGAGCGCCCAGACCCGGACGCGGCCTGACGCCGGGCCCCACCCCGGGAGCGGCCCCGCCCGGGCGTGGGTGCTCCCGTTGTACCGCCCGCGGAGCAGCCCGCCGCCGCGGGCCGGGCCGCCGGCTACGTGGGTCAGTCCTGCGGGATCTCCTCCCACCACTGGCACCACCAGTCGCCGCCGACCAGAACGCGTAGCTTCGGGTGCCAGCAGTAGGTGATGTCCTTGTCGGCGTCCAGGTAGTACAGGCAGTTGTCGCACCGCTCGTCGCCGTTGGGTTTACCCCGCAGGATCGCGTCTTCGGCCAGGTGGCCCAGTTTGACGCTCAGTTCCTCGTCGATCGGCTTCGGCTCGGGTGCGCCGACATCGTAGACGGGGGTGGTGTCGGTCTCGCTCACCGTTTTCCTTTCCCTTTCCTCTGCCGGGTAACTTGCCGGGCAGCTCCGCGGTGATGTCGGCCGTCCGCGTCGGATCTGGTCAGTACGGGACAGCGGGAGCGGGTGGCTGCCATCCGCTGGTGGACCAGCTGGTGGACCAGGCGCGGGTTCTAGCCTAATTCTCGGTCACTCGTCACCGTTCTGGCGAACTTGATCAGCCCCGGCCGTGGTCATGTCGGTCATACGAGCCATACCCGCGGTGTGGCGGGGCCGCCCACCGGCCGGTCGGGTCAGCTCCTTCCGCGGGCTCGGTACGGTCTGGGGGTGCGTATCGCGAGGTTTACCGATGGTTCGGAGCCTGGGTTCGGGGTCGTGGAGGGGTCGATCGAGGCGGGTACGGCCGTGATCTCCGGCATCACCCCGCATCCGTTCGGTCCGTTCTCCTTCACCGGCGTCCGCCGGGGGCTCGGCGATGTGCGGCTGCTCGCTCCCGTGCTGCCGAGCAAGGTGCTCTGCGTGGGCAAGAACTATGCCGACCATGTCCGGGAGATGGGCGGTGACACCCCGCCCGAGTGTCCGATCCTCTTCCTCAAGCCCTCCACCAGCGTCGCCGGCCCGGGCGATCCGATCACCCTTCCGTCGGACAGCGAGCGGGTCGACTTCGAGGGCGAGCTGGCGATCGTCATCGGCCGGCTGTGCCGTGACGTCCCGGTGGAACGGGCCTTCGAAGTGGTGCTCGGCTATACCTGCGCCAATGACGTGACCGCTCGCGATCAGCAGAAGGCGGACGGCCAGTGGACCCGGGCCAAGGGCCATGACGCCTTCTGCCCCCTCGGTCCCTGGATCGAGACGGATCTCGACCCGGCGGATCTGACCATCCGCACCACCCTGGACGGCGAACTGCGCCAGAGCTCCCGAACCGGCCTGCTGCTGCGCGACGCCCCCTCGTTGATCGCCTACATGTCGTCGGCCATGACGCTGCTACCCGGCGACGTGCTGCTGACCGGAACGCCCGCGGGCGTGGGGCCGATGTCACCGGGGCAGACGGTGGCGGTGACCGTCGAGGGCATCGGGACGCTCACCAACCCGGTAACGGCTCGCTAGCGCCCGCGGCGCGATCCTCCGCCGGATGACTGCCGGTCGGGTGGCTGCCGGTCGTTCCCGATGCCCCAGCCACGGGACGTGACGGGATGACCGGCGTGCATCGGCACCCCGGCGCGCTGATGTGCTGTCTGCATGAGGTACAATAGGCAGCGCCCGAACAGGGCCCATGGGGTATGGGGTAATTGGCAGCCCAACGGATTCTGGCTCCGTTAGTCCAGGTTCGAGTCCTGGTACCCCAGCTGCACCAGATCTGCCGCTCGGTCGAAACTGGCTGCTATACTGTACAGCGTGACACGCGCGTAAGCGCGTAAGTAAGAACCTAGAGTCTTGGCCCCGTCGTCTAGCGGCCCAGGACGCCGCCCTCTCAAGGCGGTAGCGCCGGTTCGAATCCGGTCGGGGCTACACAGCGGTTTTATCTTCGATTCTTCGCAGAGGATGAGAGCTACGCCCTCGCACCAAGACGGACCATCGATGGCCCTTGGATTCCTCTCCGGGGGCCATCGTCATGTCGGGCGCGGATCCGGGCCTACCGCACAACCTCGAACCGCAGCATGGCCGCGGGGTGGCGGGCCATCGTGCACGCGCGGCAGCCGCAGGACGCTGGGCCTCCGCGGCCGTGGACCACTTCGATCTCGGTGTCCGGGGTCGAGGCCACCAGGCGTAGCTGGGGGCGCGCGACCCGGGCCATGACGGCGGTCAGCGCGGGATCGTCGGTGGCACCCGGCTGCGGCGGGCCGATCCGACCCGCGGTCGACGGGGCGATCGCGGAAGCGGTCGAGGCTGTCAGGGCCACTGGGGGCACGGTGTCCTCCTCCATGGGGGGCTGTCTCGGGGCCACCCCGCGGACCACAGCCTGGCGGGGAGGGCGAGGTCCGCGCCATGCTCCGTTGAGCCCGGTACCAGGTGGTGCAGATGGCCTAGTCAAACCTGGGCATTGTCGCCATGCGACACCACCCTTGACAACCATGGTGCTCCAGCACCGGATCGGTACAAACTTGCGCGGATGTCCACCGTCAGTCCATCGGCACCCGAACGCGCACGGCGTCGGCATGGGAGTGCGCACGTGGGGCGCGCCGCCCGCCATGCTGGTCGGCTGCGCCCGCCGGGATCGGCACCGGAGCAGGTGGACGTCCTGCCGGGAGCCGCCCGGCGCATCACCTCGCTGCTTCCCCAGGGCCGCGGTCTGCCCATCGAGGACTGGACGGCCCGTCACACGTTGATGTGCCTGGTGCTGGCGATACACCTGCCGGTCATCGTCTGTTACGCGATCTGGCGCGACCTGAGCCTCGTGCACGGCTTTCTGGCGGCCAGTCTGCCGGCGCTGCTGTTCGCCTCCGCGGTGGTGCCCGGCCGCCGCCGGGTCCGTGCCCTGGCCGCCAGCCTCGGGCTGCTGTGCTGTTCGGTCGTCCTCGTCCATTTTTCGAGCAGCCTCACCCCGATGTACTTTCACTTCTTCGTGGTCGTCGCATTGATCGCGCTCTACGAGGAGTGGACCGTCTATCTGCTGGCGATCGCCTTCGTGTTCGTCGCCAACCTGGCGATCGGCAACATCATTTCGGCCGACGGGGAGCTGCTGGACAACGCCTGGCTGGTGGCCGGCCTGCATGCCGGCTTCATCTTCGCTCTTGCCTGCGCACAGATGGTCTTCTGGCACTACAACGAGCAGTCCCGCCGCCGGGTGGAGCACTACCGGCAGCAGCTCTACGAGGGTCAGCAGAGCCTGATGGCCCGGTTGGAGGAGACCGACAGGATCCGCAGCGACCTGGTCGCGACGG
>NZ_CDWTMO010000001.1:9874-91509 GCF_977946435.1 Frankia sp. CgKIO3
GTCGCGACCGGCTCTCGGACGCCCAGCTCGACGATCTGCTCGATGCGGCGGTGAACTACTCCGATCGCCTCTCCCGCCTGCTGGAGAACATGCTCACGGCCGCCACGGCCACCGGCACGGACGAGACCACCATCGCCGATCTGCCGGAGGTCGTCCGGCACGTGCTCGCCACGCTCTCGTACACCGGGTCGCCGAGCAGCGTGACGGTGGATCTTCCGCTGGAGCTGCCGGTGCGGATGGCCCGACAGGCCCTCATCCAGGTGGTCGCGAACCTCGTCGACAACGCCCTGGTGCACTCCTGGCCGGGAGCGCCGGTACGGCTCATAGCCGGCCGGGTGGGCGACGAGGTCGTCCTGCGCGTCCGTAATCCCGGGCCCGATCTCGACCCCGACACCATCCGCCAGCTCTTCGAACTGTTCACCCAGCGGGACGGCACGGCGACCCGCCCCACGGACGGGGCCGGCATGGGGCTCTACGTCGTGCGACGCCTCGTCGAGGTACACGGGGGACGGCTGCGGATGTCCTCGGAGAACGGCGAGATCATCGTCGAGGTGGACCTGTGGGCGGCGACCAGCCTGGCGGCGCTCGCGCCGGAGCCTGAGGCGGAACTGCCGGTTCCGATGCCCCTGCCGCGCAGTATCCGGGTCGACGAGGAGCCGGGTAAGCCACGGCTTACCGGCGGGCCGCTCGCTGGTCCCCGGAACGACATCCGCTCGTTGCCCATGGACCGTCTCGGCTGAGCGGGGCGGGAAGACCGTTCCTCGTGCCGGGCTGATCCCCGTGCCGGGAAGGCGCCGGGACCTGCCCAGGCGGCGGCCCGATGGTCAGGCGTTCAGTTCTTGGCCGTCGATGTCGGGGTCGGGGCCGGGGCGGACGCCGGGGGCTTGGTGCAGGCCAGGGTCAACGTCACCGTCGTGGAATGGCGTGGGCGCTGTCCGGTGGGGGAGTACGCCGACACCTTACTGGTCTCGCCGTTGGCGCACGACCCGTTGACCGCGGTGGAGGTGAAGCCGGCGAAGCTGAGCTGCCACTTGGCGTCCGACTCGGTCATTCCGATGACGCCGGGTACCTGCGCGCAATCCTCGACCTGCAGGTTGATCGTGGTCGTTTTGGCGATCTTTCCCGACTTCGGGGACTGCTGCGCGACGGTGTCGACCGCACCGGCACCGTAACACCCGAAGGCCTTACTGAGGTGCGTGAAGCCCGCCGACCTCAGGGTGTGCTCCGCCGTGGTGAACGAGCTGCCCTCGGTGTTGGGAACGGTCGCCGTGCCGTCGTCGGTGGGCGACGGGGACGGGCTGCTCCGCGCCGTCGGGCTGTTCGTCGGCGTGGCCCCTGTGGGGCTAGCCGCAGCCGCCGTACCGGCGCCGGGGGAGGGAGATCCCTTCGCGCTGGGCCGCGGGGTCGCCCCGCCCCCGGAGAGGCTCGTCGGGTTGACCCCAACGGCCACGCCCGGAGCGGCGGCTCCGCTGGTTCCGAAGCCGGAACCGCCCGAGGCTGCCGCGGCGGACACCCCGGTGGGACCGTCCGCGCTCAGTTCCGCGCCGGTGCCCCCGCTGGAGGCGAGCGCCCAGCCGCCGGCACCGGCGACGAGGGCGACGACAAGGCCCGCACCCGCCGCGATCCGGCTACGCCGCCGCCGGTCGGCGGCCGCCCGCGAGGCGGCCGCGGCCCCACCGATCGGGGGGCCGGGTTGGTGGTTCGCCGGGATCGCCGACATGACTGTGTTCGTGTCCGCGGCCGGAGCGTCGGAGCGGGCCGGGATCCGCAGCGCCGGCTGTATGCCGGTCGGGGCGTCACCGTCCCACCCTCCCCGGCCGCCGGTGGCCGGGGCCATCCGGGTGCGCTCGACGCCGCCATCCCGTCCACCGGTCTTCGTGCCACCGGTCTTCGTGGCGGTGGTCAGCAGACTGCCCGCGATCTGCGTGTGCTCCAGGTCGGACCAGTCAGGCGCGGCGGATGCGCCGACCACGCCTCCCGTGCCCGTCGCCGCGGCCACGGCGGCGGAGCGCACCACGCGCTGCGTTCCCGTGGCGGGGGAATGATTGTCGGCCCGGGCCGCGGACGCGCCGGCGAGTGCGGAGAGCTGGATTCGGTTGTCATGGTCGGCATGGCTGCCTGGCCTGGACGCGTAGCCGGTCCCCCAACGGCTGGCCTCGAGCGCCTCGACCAGGTCCTCGGCCGCATCGGCGGCGCTCACGGGCCGCTGCCTCGGGGACTTGGCGAGCATTCCGGCCAGCACACCCCACACCGGCGCCGGCACACCCTGAATGGGCTGGGGCTGTTTTTCGCGGTGCGCCTGCAGGAGCTCGGTCGGGTTGGGGGAGTCGAACGGCGGCGAACCCGCGAGAAGCTCGTACAGCACGACTCCCGCCGAGTACACGTCCGCTGCCGGGGTCGGTGGCGCGCCCGTGCTCAGCTCGGGGGCCATGTAGAGCGGGGTCCCGATCGGTCCGGTGGTGCTGGTCCGGGACGAACCATTGATCATCTGGGCGATCCCGAAGTCGGTCAGGCGCACGATCGGATGAGCCGGATCGGAGGTGTCGATGAGTATGTTCTCGGGTTTGACGTCCCGGTGGATGACGTCGGCGGCGTGCACGCTGTCGAGCGCCCACAGGGTGCCGACGACGAGCCGGACCGCCTCCTCCACCGGCCGAGGCCCGAACTCGCGCAGATGGGCCCGCAGGTCGGGACCGTCAACCAGATCCATGACTATGGCGAGCACATCGGGTTCGTTCACCAGATCGCGTACGGCGACGAGATCCGGGCTGTCGAGGTCGATCAGAAGGTCCCACTCACGCAGGAAGCGCTCCACGATCTTGGGATCGTCGGCGAGCTCGGGGCGCAGCACCTTGATGGCCACGGGAGCACCGTCCGAGACGGCGGCGCCCCGCCAGACTTGGCCGGTCGTACCCTGCCCGAGTACCTCGTGCAGCACGTACCGCGAACCCAGTTTGCGCACCGCGCGTTGTCCCCTTCTTTGGCGCCGCCCGGGGCGGCCGAGCCTACGGCGGCGCCGCTGCGGGCGGCGGCGGCCCGTGGGCGGAGCCCGGAGCGTCATCCGGACGAGCGCACCAGTGCGCGGGCGAGCTGTATCGCTTGCACTAGATGCCAATACCCGCATGGGTCATCCGGCCTACTGTTCCGATCATCCGAGACGGATGACTCGAACAGGCTACGACGTAGGGCGGCGAAGCCGCGCGGCGGGGGATACCCCTGCGCGGTAGAGCCGCCGCCCGCCACCGGCAGATGTAGCCCGGGCAGTCGCGGGCGTGGGGTCCGAATGGGGGATTCAAAATGGCGAATGGCAAGAACGGCCGACGAAAAAGGTCTGGTCGCGTGTTTTGTGGCCGAGGAAAAGTTGTGGCGGTCCACCGTTGGTGACCGACATCCGGTGGTCGGCGGTTGGTGGCGGGTGGATGCAGGCGGGTGGGTGTGTCAGCCGACGGTCGGTGTCGAGAGCCGGGCCGCCGCGGGCGAGGACCGCCGCGCCGTGCCGGCGTCCCGGCGACCGGGTGAGCCGCTCCACCGGCCCCGACAGGGACACTGCCGCGATCACTGTTCCCGGGCCGTCGTGCACCGGGGCGGACACGGACGCCAACCCCCTCTCGCGTTCCCCGATGCTCTCCGCCCAGCCACGATCGCGCACCCGGCGGAGGACGGCTTCGTCGAACAGGGCGCCGGCGAGCAGTTCCGGCTCGGGATGTGCCGCGAAGGCGAGGAGGACCTGAGCGCCGGATCCCGCCGTCATCGGGAGCGTGGCGCCGACGGGCACGGTGTCGCGCAGGCCGCTGGCGCGTTCGGAGGCGGCGACGCAGTGGCGCAGGGCCCCGCGCCGCACATAGAGCTGGGCACTTTCTCCGGTCATCTCGCGAAGCTCGGTGAGAACCCGGCCGGCCCGATCCAGCAGGTCCCACGGCAGGGGGGTCGGGGTCCCGGCGGCGAGCCGCGGCCCGGGGACGAAGCGGCCGTCGGCGGTCCGGCCCAGGAGGCGGTGGACCTCGAGAGCGTGTGCCAGCCGATGCGCCGCCGCGCGGGTGAGCCCGGTTCGGGCCACCAGATCAGCGAGTGACGCCGGTCCCGCCTCGACGGCGGTCAGCATGAGGGCTGCTTTGTCCAGGACTCCGACTCCGCTAAGCTGTTTCACACATTGATACTGTCATCCCACATCATGAGACAACAGGCTGTGGGGCAGGGAAGCTCATCGCCACGCCAGAAGACAGGGAAGCTTATCGCCACGCCAGAAGAGGGGAGAATGGGTCGACCATGGGGCGCACACTTGCGGAAAAGGTCTGGGACGCCCACGTGGTGCGGCGCGCTGACGGCGAACCGGATCTGCTGTACATCGATCTGCACCTGGTTCACGAGGTCACCTCGCCGCAGGCGTTCGAGGCCCTGCGGCTGGCCGGGCGGCCCGTGCGGCGTCCGGAGCTGACCCTCGCCACCGAGGATCACAACGTCCCCACCACCGACACGCTGGCGCCGATCGCCGATCCGATCTCGGCGGCTCAGGTGGAGGCGCTGCGGAAGAACTGCGCCGAGTTTGGGGTGCGGCTGTACCCGATGAACGACCCGGGTCAGGGCATCGTGCACGTCGTCGGCCCACAGCTCGGGCTGTCCCAGCCCGGCATGACGATCGTTTGCGGTGACAGCCACACCTCCACCCATGGCGCGTTCGGAGCGCTGGCTTTCGGGATCGGCACCAGCCAGGTCGAGCACGTCCTCGCGACCCAGACATTGCCGCAGCGCAGGCCGAAGACGATGGCGATCACCGTGGCAGGCGACCTGCCCGTCGGGGTCACCGCGAAGGATCTCATCCTGGCGATCATTGCGCGGATCGGCACCGGCGGTGGTGCCGGCCACGTCATCGAGTACCGCGGTGCGGCGATCCGGGCCCTGCCGATGGAGGGCCGGATGACGGTCTGCAACATGTCTATCGAGGCCGGCGCGCGCGCCGGGATGATCGCGCCCGACGACGTCACGTTCGAGTATCTCGCCGGGCGGCCGCATGTCGCCACTGGTGCCGCTTGGGAGGAAGCGGTGGCCTACTGGCGTACCCTCGCCTCCGACTCCGACGCGGCCTTCGACCGGGAGGTCGTGATCGATGCCGTGAGCCTCACGCCCTACGTCACCTGGGGCACCAACCCGGGCCAGGCCGCACCGCTCGGATCGCTGGTTCCCGCGCCCGCCGACTACCCGGACGCGGCCGCGCGGGCCTCGGTCGAACGAGCGCTGACCTACATGGGCCTCACCTCCGGCACCCCGTTGTCCGACGTCGCCGTCGACACGGTGTTCATCGGATCGTGCACCAACGGGCGCCTGAGCGACCTGCGCGCCGCCGCCGACGTGCTGCGCGGCCGGCGGGTGAGCGAGGGGGTCCGGGTCCTGGTCGTTCCCGGCTCCATGGCGGTGAAGGCGCAGGCCGAGGCGGAGGGGCTCGACGAGGTCTTTCGGGCTGCGGGAGCGCAGTGGCGCAGCGCCGGCTGTTCGATGTGCCTCGGCATGAACCCCGACACGCTCCGGCCCGGCGAGCGCAGTGCCTCGACGTCGAACCGCAACTTCGAAGGCCGGCAGGGGCCGGGTGGGCGCACCCATCTCGTCTCGCCCGCGGTCGCCGCGGCCACCGCCGTGACCGGTCGGCTGACCGCTCCGGCGGATCTGTAGCGCGCCCGGCGTGGATCGTCGGTCCACGCACGACGGCGATCGTCGTTCATCCACGACTTCTTCGAGAGGGGAGCGTTTCCGCGATGGAGGCGTTCACGATTCACACCGGGCGCGCGGTGCCGCTGCGCCGCAGCGACGTCGATACCGATCAGATCATTCCGAGTGAGTGGCTCAAGCGGATCGAGCGGACGGGGTTCGGCGCCGGCCTGTTCGCGCAGTGGCGCGCCGACGACGGCTTCGTGCTGAACAACCCGGTGTACGCCGCGGCGTCGATCCTGCTGGCCGGCCCGGACTTCGGCACCGGTTCCTCGCGGGAGCACGCCGTCTGGGCGCTGCAGGACTATGGGTTCCGTGCCGTGCTCTCGCCCCGGTTCGCGGACATCTTCCGCGGCAACGCCCTCGGCAACGGACTGTTGCCGGTGCAGCTGCCGGCTGAGACGGTCGAGGCACTCACGTCCGCCGTCGAGGCCGATCCCACGATCGAGATCACTGTTGATCTCGTTGCGCGCGAGGTCCGGGGCGCGGGGCTGGTGGCCACCTTCGACCTCGACGACTTCACCCGCTGGCGGTTGATGGAGGGGCTCGACGACGTCGGGCTGACCCTTCGCCACGAAGAGATGATCATCTCTTTCGAGGCTGGCCGGCCCGCCTGGTCGCCGACCACCGCCTAACGCCCGGGGCTGTCACCCGGTCACCGGTGTCCGGGTGCGCCGGTTCCCGAGTACGCACCATCCGCCGGGACAGGGTCGGATCCGGTCCTGGCCGAGGGTTCACGGTGGCGCGTGTCATATCTCACATTCGGGAGGGTGAGATGGGTGGCGGGCGCATCGGGGGGAATTGATCGTCTCCGAGGGGGATGAATCGACTGTCGCGGCTGGCGTCCGGGCAGCTACCCATCGGAGTGGTATCGGCGAGGCCGGGGGCATCCGGCTACCAAAGGGTGACATTGCATCCAAACCGAAAGGCAATTCTCGCTACTGAACGTAATGAATCTGCCGAACGGGCTATGCCGGCCGGACCCTACGCATCCCCTCGCCCACCGGAGCGAACCCGTTGACGTGCGGGTTTGTGTGACGCGACACGCTCACGGGAATTGCCCTCGACAGTGGAGATGCCTACGGTGCAGCGCAGTGTGATGCCCGATCTGCTCCCCACCCCGCGCCCGCGGGGGGCGTCCGGAGGTTGTTGTGAACAAGTCCCAGTTGGTTGACCGCATCGCCCAGCAGATCGAGGGCGGGCGGTCGAACGCCACCAAGGCCGTCGACGCGGTGTTCGACGCCATTCAGGAGGCCGTCGCGAGCGGAGAGAAGGTGACCATCACCGGCTTCGGCGTGTTCGAGCGGGTGGAACGTGCCGCCCGCACGGGTCGTAACCCGGCGACGGGTGAGCCCGTGCACGTCGCTGCCTCGGTCGTGCCAAAGTTCCGGCCCGGCTCCGAGTTCAAGTCGAGCGTCTCGGCGAGCAACGACTGACCATCGGTGCGGGCGCCGGGCTTACCGGTGCCCGCACCGCATGGCGTCGGCCAGCAGGTCGTGCTGGTAGTCCGACAGGCGAACGTCGTCCGGCCCGGTCGTGCGTCGTTCCCAGTGGCCGTCGGACTGCAGCACCCAGGCGGACACCTCGTCGGAGAACGCGTGGTCGAGCATCTGCCGCAGGGTGTCTCGCCGGTCCGGGTGCGGGACGCGCACGAGTGCCTCGATACGACGGTCGAGATTGCGGTGCATCATGTCCGCACTGCCGATCCAGAACTCGCCGGACGAGGTGAACTCGAGGACCCGGCTGTGCTCCAGGAACCGCCCCAGGATCGAACGCACGTGGACCGTTTCCGACAGGCCCGGCACTCCGGGCCGTAGGGCGCAGATCCCGCGGACCAGGCAGTGCACGGGTACCCCGGCGATGGAGGCGTGATACAGGGCGTCGATCACCTGCTCGTCGACGAGGCTGTTGACCTTGATGCGGATCCCGGATTCCCGGCCCTCCCGGGCAGCCTGGGCCTCGGCTTCGATCCGCTGCAGGATGCCGTCCCGCATGTGCTGCGGGGCGACCAGCAGCGAGCGGTACTCCGTCTGCCGGCTGTAGCCGGTGAGGACGTTGAACAGGTCGGTGAGATCCGCGCCCACGTCCGGGTCGGCGGTCAGCAGCCCGAGGTCCTCGTAGAGCCGAGCGGTCTTGGGGTTGTAGTTGCCGGTACCCACATGGCAGTAGCGGCGTAGGCCGCCGTGTTCCTGGCGTACCACGAGGCAGGTCTTGCAGTGGGTCTTCAGGCCGATGAGACCGTAGACCACGTGGCAGCCGGCCCGTTCCAGTTCGCGGGCCCAGCGGATGTTGGCGCTCTCGTCGAACCGGGCCTTGATCTCGACGAGGACGACGACCTGCTTCCCCGCCTCGGCCGCGGCGATGAGGGCATCCACGATGGGGGAGTCCCCGGACGTGCGATAGAGCGTCTGCTTGATGGCGAGAACATGCGGATCGGCCGCCGCCTGCTCGATGAACCGCTGGACGGACGTGGTGAACGAGTCGTACGGGTGGTGGACGAGGACGTCGCCCTCCCGGAGCACGCTGAAGAAGTCCGGTGTCTCGCCCTCATCGGTCGTCAGCCGCGGATGTGTGATCGGGACCCGCGGCGTATCCCTCAGCTCCGGGCGGTCGAGGTCGTAGAGAGCCCACAGGGTCGACAGGTCGAGCAGGCCGGCGACCCGATGTACCTCGCGTTCGGTGATCTCCAGCTCCCGCATCAGCAGGATGAGCAAATCATCATCGATGTCGGCGTCCACCTCCAGGCGGACGGCGGGACCGAACCGGCGCCGGGCGAGCTCGCGCTCCAGGGCCTGGAGCAGATCCTCCGCCTCGTCCTCCTCGACCTCGAGGTCGGCGTTGCGGGTGACCCGGAACAGATGGGAGTCGATCACTTCCACGCCCGGGAACAGCTGGGAGAGATGGGCGGCGATCACTTTCTCCAGCGGGACGAAGCATGCGCTCGCCTGGGGGGCCAAGCCCCCCGGGACACCGGTCGTGCCCGTGGGCTCCACCGCCACGGGGATCAGCCGAGGAACGTTCTGGGGCACCTTCACCCGGGCGAAGCGGTCGACCTCCCCGCCCGGCTCACGGACCTGGACGGCCAGATTGAGCGACAGCCCGCTGATGTAGGGGAAGGGATGCGCCGGATCGACGGCGAGGGGGGTGAGCACCGGGAAGATCTGCTCGTGGAAATAGTGGTGCAGCTGATCACGCTGGGTCTCGGTCAGCTGGGACCAGAACCGGATGCTGATCCCGGCATGGGCCAGTGACGGCCCCACCTCTTCGGTGAAGCACCGCGAATGCCGCTGGGCGAGCTCGGCCGTCATCTTGCTGATGAGATCGAGTTGTTCCCGGGAGGTCAGCCCGTCGGCGGAACGGACGGCCAGTCCCGTCGCCTCGCGTCGCATCAGCCCCGCGACCCGGACCATGAAGAACTCATCCAGGTTGCTGGCGAAGATCGCCAGGAACTTCGCGCGCTCCAGCAGGGACGTGGACACGTCCTCGGCGAGCGCGAGGACCCGGGCGTTGAAGTCGAGCCAGGACGCCTCCCGGTTGATGAAGCGGCCGGCGGGCAGGTCGGACGGCGCCGGCTGGCGCGGCGCCTCCAGAGGCTCGAGCAGGCCACTGCGGGCCTTGCGCTGAGGCTGTTCAGGATGGGTCGCCAGCAGCTCGCTCATGCCTGTAGATGGTGCCAGCCCCCGATGGACTCGGCAGCGTCGATCCGGCATCTCTGACAGCGGGGGGCCGGATGGGACCCGTATCGCCGGTCTGGCCCCGATCCGGACGCTGGCAGAGACCGCGCGGCACGCGAGGTATCCGCCTACTCTTTGTGATATAGCGATCACGCGCTACGGTGTCGAGGGGTGCCGTCGCGCTCGTTTGTATCTTGTCGTGATGTAGCCGGCCGTTTCCGTGGTCCGGTCGGATCCCTCTGCCCCAGGCGGCCGACTGCCCCAGGCGGCCGGCGCAGGGGGAGGAGGACGGGACGAGGGATGCTCGTCGACGCCGCCGCGATCGCCGCGGTCCTGACCGCGACACTAAGTTGTGCCCGGGCCGGTCGCCGTCTCGGTCGAGTACGGGGCCGCTGGCTGGTATGGCTGTCCTTCGCGCTGACGACCTGGACGGTCGGGCAGGCCGGATGGATGCTGCACCGCTGGGACGGGGCATCGGTCGGAGGGCGGACCGCGACGGATGCCGGGTATCTCACCGACGTCGGCCAACTCGCCATGCCGGTCCTCGCGCTCGTCGCCTTCGCGGCTGTTCCCGCGGGTCGGGCGCGTCGATCACGACCGCGCGCGGGCGTGCTGGCGCCGGCAGGGATGGCTGGCCTCGCTGGGGGCACCAACCGCTGGCCGCCGAGTTCCCCGCGGCTCACCCGCGTCGCCGGGGCGGGCGGCGAGGGGGCGGGCGCCGCCTATCCGCGCGCCAGTCCGGCCACCGCGTTCGACGAGGTCATACTCGGCAACTCCCTGTTCCTGCTCGCCTGGTCCGGGGTGCTCGCCGGGATCGACGAAGTGGACTCCTCCCGCCCGCCGCAGCCGGTGGAGCATCTCCTCGCGGTTGCGCATCCGATCGTCGTGCTCCTGCTGATCCTCGTATTCCTGCACGTGGCAGGCTTCCGGCAGCCGGTGGATCTGCCCGCCATCGCGATCGCCGGAACCGGACTGGTGTGCCTCGCGGTCGTCGGTGTGTGGATCGTTCAGCTCGACGACGGTGATCCCACGATGACGGGTTCCTGCTCGGTCGCCGGCGCCCTGTTGATCGTTCTTGCGGCATCGCGTGCCGGCCGGGAGGACGGCCGGGAGAACGGCCGCCGGCCCCGCCGATGGCCTGTTCGCGGCGAACTGCTCGGATGGCTGTGGCCGGCGGTACCCTATGTCGCCGCGGCCGTGGTCGCGGCGCTTCTGCTGGGGCGGGCCCACGGCGGAGTCGTTCTCGATCCGATCGAGATCATCGGGGGTGCGACGCTCGTCCTCACCGTCCTCGTCCGGCAGCTGACGACCCTGCGGACGAGTCAGCGGTTGGCGAGCCGGGTCTGCGAGGCCGAACACGAGGTGCGGCACTGGACATCCCATGACCCGTTGACCGAGCTGGCCAACCGCACCCTGTTCCAGCAGCGGCTCACCGACGCCCTCGCCGCGAGCCGCCACGACGGCCGTGACGTGGCCGTTCTGTACTGCGACCTCGACGACTTCCGGGTCGTCAACGACAGCCTCGGGCACGCCGCGGGTGATTATCTCCTGCGCGCGGTCGGGCAACGGCTACGACACTGCGTAGGCACGTCGGACACTGTGGCGAGGCTCGGCTCCGACGAGTTCGCCGTGCTGTTGGACGGTGGGCGGGAACTGCCCGAGACCGTTGCCGAACGGGTCCTGGCCGCGCTGCGCCAGCCGGCGCCGGCCGCCGGTCACCTCTGGCCGGTCCGCGGGAGTGTGGGGCTGGTCGTCGCGCGTCGGACCCAGGAGACCACCGAGGCGCTGCTCCGGCGGGCCGACACAGCCGTCCACACGGCAAAACGAACGGGAAAGAACCGTCTGGTGGTCTACCGGCCCGGGCTGTGCCCGCCCAGCGCCGGCACGCACCTCGCCGACGCCCTCGCCACCGCCCTGCGCAGGGGAGGACGGTCGGCCGGCTTCGACGTGCACTACCAGCCCATCGTGCGGCTGCGCGATCGCAGTCCGGTCGCCTTGGAGGCGCTCGCCCGATGGACGGAGCCGGGGCGTGGACCGGTGCCACCGGGCACCTTTGTTGCGGCCGCGGAGGACGGCGGCATCGTCGGCGCCCTCGACGACATGGTCCTCACCCAGGCCTGCGCGGAGGTCGCCGTGGCGTACCCGGCCTCGGCACTGCGGCTGCACGTGAACGTCTCAGCCAGCAGGGTTGCCGACACCATGCTGCTCGACAGCGTCGCCCAGGCACTGGCGGCCAGTCGGTTCGACCCGGGCAGGCTGGTGGTCGAGATCACCGAAACGAGCCGGATCGACGATCTGCGCGGCGCACGCGAGGTGCTGAACGAGGTTCGTGCGCTGGGGGTGGCGGTCGCGCTCGACGACGTCGGTGCCGGCCACAGCACATTGGCCGCCCTCCATCAACTGCCGGTGGACGTCGTGAAGCTCGATCGGACGCTGCTCGAACTGCCCAGGGACGGACACCGGGTGGCGACGATGCGTCGATCGATGATCAGTCTCGCGCACGCCCTCGGTGCCGTCGTCGTGGCTGAGGGCATCGAGCGGGAAGGACAGATCGCCGAGCTCGAGGAGCTGGGTTGCGAGCTGGGTCAGGGATACTTCTTCGCCCGACCTGGTCCGCTCGCGTCGCTCACGATCCGGCGCTGGGTTCCGCCTACGATCTCCGGCGGTACGGACAGCCCTGGCTCCGCCGAGGTGCCCGGTTCGCCGCCGGGTCCGCCGGAGTCCTCCGCCGCGAGCGGGGAGTGATACCCGGCGGTCAGCGCCGCCCTGGTGGCCCAGCCCACCCCCAGGTCCCGGGCCTGCGCCAGATCCGCCAGCGTGTCGACGTCACGTCGCAGTCCCGGTACCGAGCCACCGAGGGTTCCCGTCAGATCCACCGCTCCGGAGCGACGGTGCGTGGCGTGACTGTGTGGTCCGAATGCGGGCTGCAGGATGGCGCCGGCCGACGCGGTCAGCAGAACGGTTCCCGTTCCGGCCGCGTCGGCGAGAACCGCGCGACGGTGCTGGCTCGCCTCGGACAGCGCCTGATGCAGCTCGGGGGGGCGCAGCGCGGGAAGGTCGGCGGAGAGGGCAGCCACCGCACGGGTGGGCCAGCGGGCCGAGGCCAGCGCGGCGCCGTGCACCAGGGCGGGATTGAGACCTCGGTCGGGTTCGTCCGGAATCACGACGAGCCGAGCACCCCTCGCAGCCGGGGAAAGGTCCGGTTGATCTGCGCCGATATAGTGGAGATTGGGGAGAGCCGACAGAGCGTGGTCGGCCGTCTGATCGTTCGTCACGATTATCACGGCGCCGACCAGACTGGTCTCGGACTCAAGTACCGCCGTCACCGTGTCCAAGGCCATCGCAAGGGCCAGCCGGCTCCGGTCGGGGCGGTCCAGCCGGGTCTTCGCCCGGGTGAGGTTCTTCAGCGGCAGCACGACTGTCCAGGACACTCCGTTTCGTGGGAGCCACACGAAGGCGACCATAGGCCATGCCGACCCCGTGGTGCCCCGGGTCCTCCGGGCGCGGGCTGAACGCCGGAGCCGTGGCGCGTCCCCAGCATGCGGCGCATCCTGCGTGGTACCCGTCAGATCGGCGTCTACGGTCAGAGTGAGGACGCGGCGGACGCGGCGGGATGCGAGGTGCGAGGTGTCCAGCCGGCCGGACGTCGGTACCATGCGCGCGATCCATCCGGAGGGCACAATTATTGTCGATTCCCGCCACAAGGTAGAAAACGCCTCGATCGGTGTCGCCTTCCTCGTACCCATCGTCGGGGTTGCGATCGCTCCCCGCGCTCGGCCGGACGTTTCCCGGGGGACGAGGTGAGACGGGCCGCGGTGCTTACGGCCGGGTCCTGGGGAAGCGTGTTCGCGAAGGTCCTCGCGGATGCCGGAGCGCGGGTCAACCTGGTCGCCCGTGACCCTGAGATCGTCCGGGCGGTCAACACCCGCCATGTCAATCCGCGCTATCTGCCGGCGATCCAGCTGCCGGACCGGGTGCGCGCGATGTCCGACGCGGGGGAGGCGCTGGCCGGCGCGGAGTTCGTGGTGCTGGCCGTACCGTCTCAGGCGCTGCGCTCCGTCCTCGCGGGATGGGCGCCCCTGATTGGGCCCGACGCCGTCTACGTCAGCCTGATGAAGGGGGTGGAGGTGGGCAGTCAGTTGCGGATGAGCGAGGTCATCACGCAGGTCACGGGCGTGTCGCCGGACCGGATCGCGGTGGTGAGCGGTCCGAATCTGGCGCCCGAGATCGCCGCCGAGCAGCCGGCGGCGACTGTGATCGCCAGTACCTCGACGAGCACGGCGGAGGCCGTCCAGGCGGCGTGCTGGACGGCCTATTTCCGCCCCTACACCAACACCGACGTGATCGGCTGCGAGCTGGGCGGAGCGATCAAGAACGTCATCGCGCTGGCTGCCGGCATGCTGGAGGGAATGGGTTTCGGCACCAACAGCCTCGCCTCGTTGATGACGCGCGGCCTGGCCGAGACCCTCCGACTCGGGGTCGCGCTGGGTGCCGATCCGATGACCTTCGCGGGACTGGCGGGACTGGGGGACCTCGTGGCGACCTGCGGCTCCCCGCTCTCGCGCAACCGCACCTTCGGCGAGAAACTCGGGCGTGGCCTTACGCTCGCGCAGGTGGAGGCCGAACAGCAGCAGGTCGCCGAGGGGGTGCGCTCCTGCCGCCCCCTGCTCGCCATGGCCGATGACCTGGGCGTCTCCATGCCGATCACCCGTCAGGTCGAACGGGTCCTCTATGAGGGTCTTCCTCCGATGGAGGCCGTCAAGGATCTGATGAGTCGGGAGCCGGGCCCGGAGTACCGGCTCCGTCTCTGACCTGCCCGCGCGCCTGACCTGCCCGCGCCTGGCCCGGCAGCACCATCGTTCCGGTCAGGCCGGGGCGTGGTCGGTGCCGGGGGGCGAACCCACGGCCTGCGTGTCGATGAGCGCTCCGATCGAGCGCAACTTACCCACCGGGCCCTCGTAACCGCGTTCGAGGAAACGGGTCCCGCGGATGACGCTGGTGCCGTCGGCCACCAGCGCGGCCAGCACGTAGGCAAAGCCGGCGCGCAGGTCGGGGATCGCCAGATCACCGCCGGTGAGGGAGGTCGGCCCGCTCACGACCGCCGAATGCTCGAAGTCCCGGGACGCGAACCGGCAGGCCTTCCCACCGAGGCACAGGGTCGACAGGGCGATGTCGGCGCCCATCTCGGCCAGCTGTCTGGTGTACCCGAACCGGTCCTCGTAGATCGTCTCGTGGATCACGGAGGCACCCCCAGCCTGGGTGAGCAGGACGACCAGGGGCTGCTGCCAGTCGGTCATGAACCCGGGGTGCACGTCGGTCTGCACATGTGACGCGGTCAACGGCCGGGCCCGGAAGAAGGTCATTCCCCGCGGGGTGACCTCGAACTCGCCACCGAGCCGGCGGAGGTGGTTGAGGAAGGTCGCCAGATGTTCCTGGCGGGCACCGACCACCTCCACCCTGCCGTCGGTGGCCACCGCGGCCGAGGCGAAGGACGCCGCTTCGATGCGGTCGTGGATCGGGGCGTGGGTGGCTCCCCGCAGTGCGCCGACCCCCTGCACCACGATCGTGCGGTCGACTTCCACGTCGACGAGGGCGCCCATCTGCTGCAGGAACATGATGAGGTCGATGACCTCGGGTTCCACCGCCGCATTCGAGATGACGGTCGTACCCTGTGCCCGGACCGCGGCCAGGAGCAGGTTCTCGGTCGCGCCGACGCTCGGGAACGGCAGTGCGACATGGGTGCCCCGTGCAGACCCAGCGTCTTGACCTGGACGGAACGTATCTGCTCGACGATCTCTGCACCCATGGCACGCAGGCCGGTGAGGTGGAAGTCGACGGGGCGCTTGCCGATCCGGCAACCGCCGGGCAGTGGGATCACGGCTTCGCCGACGCGGTGCAGGAGCGGGCCCATCATCAGGATCGGTATCCGGTTGACCCCGGAGTAGGCCTCGGACAGCGACGCGTCGATGATCTTTTCGGTGGCGAGTCGCACAGTGTGCTCGTCCAGCCACTCCACCTGAGTGCCGAGTTCGGCGAGCATGCTCAAGACCACGTCGACCTCGGCGATCCGAGGCACCCGGGTCAGGGTGCACGGCTCTGGCGTGAGGAGGGTGGCGACGAGCAGCTTGGTGACCGAGTTCTTGGCCCCGGACGCCTCGACCGAGCCGGTGAGCGGAGTACCGCCGACGATGCGGTACCATCTTCGGTCCGTGCTGGTGGATGGTACCACTCCCGAGCTGTGCGCCCCCACGGGCTACCTCCACGGTGATGATGCGGATGCGTGACGTGCGTCAGGTCACGTGCGGCGGGGCGATTGAATCAGACGCCACCGGCGCGGCCCGAGCCCGACTCTCAGGCCGCTACCTACGGTGACGATAGCCATGGTCTACCGGGCCGATCCCCGCGCCGAGCGGAAAGCCGCTGGCCAGGGCGCCACTGACGTAGGCCTTGGCGGACTGTGCGGCCTCGGCGTGACCACGCCCCTGCGCCAGGTGCGCGGCGATCGCGGAGGCCAGCGTGCAGCCGGTGCCATGGGTGTGCCGCCGGTCCAGGCGGGGGCTTCGGAGGACGACCTCGGTGGTCCCGTCGGTGAGCAGGTCGACCGCGTCGCCGGGAAGATGCCCGCCCTTCACCAGCACCCAGCGCGGGCCCAGGGCAAGCATCGCCTCGGCGGCTCTGGGCAGGCCGGCGACGTCCCGCACCTCCACCCCGGTCAGCAGACGTACCTCGTCGAGGTTCGGTGTGGCGATGGTGGCACGGGGCATGAGCTCCGTACGGACCACCTCGACCGCCTCCGGGGCCAGCAGGGGGTCGCCGTGCTTGGAGACGCTGACCGGATCGACCACGACGGGCACGTCGAGCCGCGAGAGCTCGGCGGCGACCAACGAGACCAGTGCGGCGGAGGAGAGCATCCCCGTCTTCACCGCGTCGACCCCGATGTCCGCCACGACCGCTCTGATCTGGGCTCGGACCGCTTCCGGAGGGAGATCCCACACACCATGGACGCCCAGGGAATTCTGTGCCGTCACCGCGACGATCGCACTCATGCCATGGACGCCGAGGGCGAGCATCGTCTTGAGATCCGCCTGGATGCCCGCGCCGCCGCCCGAATCCGATCCGGCGATCGTCAGTACGCGGGGCGGGGCGGGGCTCGGTCCCGGCGGCGGCTCGCTCCGGATACTCCGAGCGTTCACGTGTCTCCTATTCATCGCTCTGGGTAGCGTCGTCGTGGTTGCCATCACAACCGGGTACCGAGCCGACCAGCTGACCCCCACGATTGGGGTTCCGGATGAGGCCTGGCGACCCCTCGGTCGGTCGCCGCTGGCCGATCTGAGTAAATTCCTCGACCTCGGAGGCTCTCATCCGGGCCGTTTGCCTGTTATCTTCTGTCGGCCCGTAGTTCTGCTCGACGGGCTGTCGACGTCCGACGAGGGAGCGTCTGTGGTCCACGCGTACATCCTTATCCAGACCGAGGTCGGCAAGTCCTCCTCGGTTGCCAAGGAGATCGAGCAGATCCCCGGGGTCACTCAGGCCGAGGACGTCACCGGCCCCTATGACGTCATCGTCCGGGCGGAGGCGGCCACCGTCGACGACCTCGGGAAGATGGTCATGGCGAGAGTGCAGTCGGTCGACGGCATCACCCGCACGCTGACCTGCCCGGTTGTTCACTTCTGAGCTTCTCCGTCCCGACGTGGGTCAGGTCGGCTCCGGGACGGGGGGACCCGGTGACGCCGGTGGCGCGCCAGAATCGGGACATGGCCACCGGTGGTGAGCAAGCCGAGTGGGGCGGGCGCCCGGCACGGGGCAGGCGCCGGCCGGGGCGGTCAGGTCGGTCTCCGGTGTTCGTCGCCTCGTGGGTCCTGCTCGCGCTGGTCGGATGCGGCGGTCCCGGATCGATCCGGCTGACCAACGTGCCGATTCCCGCGGAGTCGGCCCGCTCGTCGTGCGTGGACCTGGTCCACGACCTTCCCCCGTCGCTCGGGGACGACCTCGACCGCCGGGCACTGGACCCCCCGCAGACCACGGCAGCGGCCTACGGCGCGACGCCGGTGGTGCTCACCTGCGGCGCGTCGGGTCTTCCGGCAAGCTACCGTCCCGATGCGATGCTGTCCGTCGTCGACGATGTGGGGTGGTTTGCCGAGGACCTGGGCGGGACGACGGTGCGCTATTCCACTCCGACGCGGCAGCCCCAGGTGGTTCTTATCCTGCCCGCCGACGTGCAGGCGTTCGAGGTACTCGTCTCGGTCGCCCCCGCCGTGCGGGCGCACAGCAGGTCAACGACATCCTGAGACGAGCTCCCGGCCATTCCGCCCGGCGGAACGCCTCTGCGCCGTCACGGGCCCGGGTGGCGTGAGGTGCCGGGCGGTCAGCGCAGCCCCGCTCCGTCGCGCAGGGCCAGCCTGACGAGCCGGTCCACCAACTGCGGATAGGTGACCCCGCTCGCCTCCCACATCCGCGGGAACATCGAGGTAGGGGTGAAACCGGGCATCGTGTTGACCTCGTTGATAATCACATGGTCGTCAGCCGTGACAAACATGTCAACCCGCGCGAGCCCGGCGCAGTCCAAGGCCTCGAATGCCGCGATTGCCACTCTCCGCACCTCCTCCCGTACCGCGTGGGGCAAATTGGCCGGGACGTCGAAGTGGGTGGCGTCGGACATGTACTTGGCCTCGAAGTCGTAGAAGCCGGCCGAAGATGTGACGATGATCTCGGCGGGCACGCTCGCCTCGACACCGGGGCCGTCCAGAGTTCCGAGGACCCCGCACTCGATCTCGCGGCCGACGATCGCCGACTCCACCAGGACCTTGGGGTCGCTGGCGCGGGCTGCCTTGATCGCGGTGTCCAGGTCCGCCCAGGCATCGACCCGGCTGATCCCGATACTCGACCCGCCGCGCGCGGGCTTCACGAAGACGGGCAGCCCCAGCCGTTCCTGGTCGGCCCCGGTGAGCGTGTCACCGGCCCGCAGGACGGCGTAGGACCCGACGGGAAGGCCGGCGGCCCGCAGCAGTGCCTTCATGTGTTGCTTGTCCATGGCGGCCGCGCTGGCGAACACCCCGGAGCCGACGTAGGGCAGGCCGGCCATCTCCAGGAGGCCCTGGACCGTCCCATCCTCCCCGAAGGGGCCGTGGAACAGCAGGAAGACCACGTCGATGTCCCCGAGGGTGTCGCCGCTCCCGAGGGTGCTCCTGGCAGCGTCGGGGCCGCCGCGGGGGCGGCGCGGCAGCAGACCGGGCGTCGTCGGATCCGCGGCCAGGACGACGCTCTCACCGCGGGCCGCGACGACGGCGGGCAGCCGGTCTCCCGTCACCGCGAGGGCGGTCGGGTCGTCCGGCAGCATGACCCAGCGGCCATGCATGTCGATGCCGACCGGGACGACGTCGTAGACGTCACGATCCAGGGCTCGCAGTACGCCGCTGGCCGATACACAGGAGATCGCGTGTTCGGTGCTGCGGCCACCGAACAGGAGGGCGAGCCGAATCCGACGCCTGGAGCCTGCCATGCCGGGATACTAACGGATCGGCAACGGATCGGCGTCGGTGACCGGCACCGTACCCGACGTGGATGTGGCCGTGCTCCGCCTCGACGTCCGCGGGAGGCCCGCGTCCGGTGTCGCCCCCTCCGGCCGGAGGGCTCAGGCGCGAGAGACCTTGCCCGCCTTGATGCAGGAAGCGCAGACGTTCAGCCGCTTGGGGGTCCCGCCCACGACCGTGCGCACGGTCTGGATGTTGGGGTTCCACCGACGGCGCGTGCGTCGGTGGGAGTGGGAGACCGACATACCGAAGCCCGGCCCCTTGCCGCAGACGTCACACACCGAAGACACGAGAAACACTCCGTCGAAGTAGTAGCCGAAGTCGAAGTAGTATCGGTCCCGGTAGGCGTGCCCGGGACGTCAGGGGACTCAGAACCAGGATCGTACGCAACCCGCAACCCGCAACCCCGACGGCGCCGCCGGGGGACGCGCGTAGCGATGACCCGCTTGAGGTTACCCCACCTTCTGTGGTCCAGATGATGCGGCGGGAGCCGGTGGGTCTCGGTACTGTCGGTGGTCCGGTGCACTATCGGTGATGTGGTCGACCTCGACACGCCCCTGAAGGCTCTCGTCGGCGCGCGTGCCGCCGTCCTCTTGGCCGATGGCCTGGAGCTGAGGCTGGTTGGTGATCTGCTGGGGCACCTGCCCCGCCGGTACCACGAGAGAGGCGAGCTGACGGACCTCGCGGACCTCGTCGTCGGTGAGACGGTGACGGTCCAGGCCCGGGTCGAGAAGACAGAACGCCGCCCGATGCGCGGCACCCGGAAGTCGATGGTGCGCGTGACGGTGACGGACGGCCGGCATTCACTGTCGCTGACCTTCTTCAATCAGAGCTGGCGGGAGCGTGACCTCCGTCCCGGGACGACCGCGCTGTTCGCCGGCAAGGTCGACGAGTTCCGCGGGCGGCGTCAGCTGACCAACCCGGAGGTCCAGCTCCTCGAACCCGAGGAGAACGGGGAAGCCGCCAGCGGTGCGCCGTTCGCGAACGCGCTGGTTCCGATCTACCCCGCCTCCGCCAAGGTGCCGAGCTGGACGCTGGCGAGGTGCGTCCGGCTGGCGTTGGACTCTCTCGATCCCGTCGAGGATCCGCTGCCGGACGATCTCCGCAGCCGGTACCGCCTGCCCGCTCTGGCCGAGGCCTTCCGGCTGGTTCACCAGCCCGCGAACCGTGGTGAGATCGCCTCCGGTCGTCGGCGCCTCACCTGGGATGAGGCGCTGGTGTTGCAGGTGGCGTTGGCCCAACGGCGTCGTGAGGTGGAGGCGATGGCGACGACACCCCGGCCGCAGCGTCCGGATGGTCTACTGACGGCGTTCGACGCCGCTCTGCCCTTCCCCCTCACGACGGGCCAGCGCGAGGTGGGGAAGACGATCGCGGCCGAGATCGGTCGGCCCGTTCCGATGCATCGCCTGCTGCAGGGAGAGGTGGGTTCGGGCAAGACACTGGTCGCCCTGCGGGCGATGCTCACCGTGGTCGACACGGGCGGTCAGGCGGTACTCCTGGCGCCCACCGAAACTCTTGCCGCTCAGCACAGCCGAAGCCTCCGGGAGATGCTCGGCGACCTGGCCCGGGCAGGAGAACTAGGAGCCGATCATCGGGCCACGCGGGTGACGTTGGTCACCGGATCGATGGGGGCGCGTGCGCGGCGGGAGGCTCTGGCGGAGATCGCAGACGGTTCCACCGGTCTGGTGGTCGGCACTCATGCCCTGCTGCACGATGAGGTGATCTTTAGCGATCTTGGTCTGATCGTCGTTGACGAACAGCATCGTTTCGGCGTCGAACAGCGGGACACGCTGCGAGCGCGTGGACGACGTCCTCCCCACCTTCTTGTGATGACCGCGACGCCGATTCCCCGGACGGTCGCGATGACCGTGTTCGGTGATCTCGAAGTCTCCGAGCTCACTGAACTGCCGGCGGGACGCTCTCCCATCGGGACGTTCGTGGTGCCGGCGAGCCAGAGATCCTGGACGGATCGGATGTGGGGACGAATCCGCGACGAGGTGGCCGCCGGGCATCAGGCCTATGTCGTGTGTCCCCGGATCGGTGCGAGCGGGGAGGATGAGTGCGGGGAGGATGACCCCGCCGGATCCTCGGCGGCTGGTCCGGATCCGCGAGCGTCCCGACCAGCTGCGACAGTGTGTGAGGTGCTGCCCCTGCTGGTGGATGGCGATCTTGCGGATCTCAGGGTTGAACCACTGCACGGTCGTCTCGCACCCGGGCAGCGGGAGGCCACCATGAACCGATTCGCGGCCGGCGAGGTCGACGTGCTGGTCGCCACCACCGTCATCGAGGTGGGAGTGAACGTACCGAACGCAACAGTGATGGTCGTCCTGGACGCGGACAGGTTCGGCGTGTCCCAGCTGCACCAGTTGCGCGGGAGGGTCGGCCGGGGCACCGCGCCCGGCTGGTGTCTTCTGCATACAGCGGCCGAGCCGGGATCCCCCGCCTGGGAGCGGCTCAGCGCGGTCGCCGCCACCAGCGACGGGGCGAAGCTGGCCCGTCTCGACCTCGCGCAGCGTCGGGAGGGCGATGTGCTTGGGGCCGCTCAGTCCGGCGGGCGACGATCCCTGAAGCTCCTGGAACTTCTTCGTGACGAGGACCTGATCCGCGACGCACGCGCGGAGGCCGGTCGCCTGGTTGACGACGACCCCGGGTTGGACCGGCATCCCGCACTGCGCCGGCTGCTCGACGCGGTTCTCGACGACACCAGTGTCGCCTTCCTCGAGAAGGGATGACCGGGTGGCCCGATGACGCGCATCATCAGTGGGACCGCGGGTGGTCGGCGGCTCGTGGTTCCACCCGGGACAACCACCCGTCCGACCTCGGAACGTGCCCGTGAGGGATTGTTCAACACCTTGTCGACCTGCCTGGATCTGCGGGGCGCTCGGGTTGCCGATCTTTATGCCGGATCTGGTGCGGTCGGTCTGGAAGCGCTGTCTCGGGGTGCCACTCATGCCCTTCTCGTTGACCGCGATCCGGTCGTGATACGCACTCTGCGGCGGAACGTGACAGCGCTGGGACTGTCGGGCGCGAAGATCGTGCAAGCCGTGGTAGAGCGTGTGGTGCAGAACGCCTTGGGTAATCCCTACGACATGGTTTTCCTCGATCCGCCGTACGCGATGCGCGACCCGGAACTCGGCGAAGTGCTGTCAAAGCTGCTGGCGGCCGCCTGGTTGACTGCGGACAGTGTCTGCGTTGTCGAAAGATCGCACCGCTCGGGCCCGGTCGCCTGGCCTGACGGGTTGTGTGCGCTGCGCGACCGGAGGTACGGGGAGGGCGCTCTCTGGTACGGTATTCGATCATGAGGAGGGCGGCCTGTCCCGGTTCATTTGATCCGATCACCAACGGTCATCTCGACATCATCGTCCGAGCGAGCAGACTCTTCGATGAGGTCGTGGTCGCCGTATCGATCAACAAGAACAAAGTCACCTTGTTCACCGTCGACGAGCGGATGGAGCTCATCAGGGAGGCCCTGCGTGATCATCCGATGGCGCCGTCCAACGTCCTGGTGGATGCGTCCCACGGGCTGATCGTCGATTTTTGTCGGAGCAGGGGTATCCAGTCGATCGTCAAAGGACTGCGTGCGGTCAGCGACTTCGACTATGAGCTTCAGATGGCGCAGATGAACAATTCGCTTGCGGGCGTGGAGACTCTTTTCATGAGCACGAACCCGCAATACGCTTTTTTGTCCTCCAGTCTGGTGAAGGAGGTCGCGCGTTACGGGGGTGATGTGTCGGGGCTGGTACCCGATGTGGTACTCAAACAGCTCCGTGAGCGTCTCGCTCAGTAACTCCCGCCGGGTGGGTAGCCGCCGACCGACTTCCGCCGGGCTCTCCCGCCGTTCCCGACCGTCCGGGCTCCGGGCCGGTCGCGGGGGGGGGTGAGCGGTGCCCGAGTGGGTTCCTGGGCGGAGGTCCGCCGCCCGCCGGGCTCGGGTGCCCGGAGATCTCGGCAGCCTGATCGGATCGTCCGCGGCGCCGATCGGATAGGCTAGGATCGCAGTAGCTGACCGGCTGGAGTCTGTTCGTCGATCCTCTGGGAGGGTCCAGGCCTCTGGGAGGGTCCAGGGCGCCGTCGATGCCGGGCCGCCTCCGTCGTCAGCGACGCCGGGTAGCTATACCACCACGAAGGCCCTGTTTCGGCCGGGCTTCCTGACATTGACGTAGATGTGAATTTGACTGCCGCGATGACTGGATCCCACTCTCGCCGTCGGACCCCGAAGGGTCCCCTTGTGCTGGACACCCGTGAGCTCGGTCGGCGGCCCGGGTCGATGCGGCTTGTCCGGGCGGAGGCGGAACTTCCCGCCGGTCTCGGAACCGAGATGATGTGGGTGCCGGCTGGCGCGAGCGCCACCTTGGACCTGCGTCTCGAATCGGTGATCGAGGGTGTTCTGGTCAGCGGGACCGTCGTGGCGCCGCTTCGGGGTGAATGTGCGCGCTGCCTGGACGACGTGTCTGAGGCCAGCATGGTCGAGTTTCGCGAGCTATTCTACTACCCTGACCGAGCCGTGGACCTGGGTGACGACGAAGACGCTCGGGTACTAATCGATGATCATGCGGACATCGAGCCCGTGGTGCGGGATGCCCTGGTGCTCAACCTTCCGCTGTCACCCATCTGCCGCCCGGACTGTGCGGGACTCTGCGTGGATTGCGGGGTGCGTCTCGACGATGTCGAGCCTGGACATTCCCATGCGCGATCCGACCCGAGATGGGCGGCGCTGTCCGCGCTGGCCGACAGCGGAGCAACGGGAACCGAGAAGGGTCGCACCGACCCTCATGAGAGCAAGGAGAAGGAATAGTGGCCGTCCCGAAGCGGCGCACCTCGCGCAGCAACACCCGGTCCCGGCGTTCGCAGTGGAAGGCCAAGGTGCCGACCCTCGCAAAGTGCTCGCGGGGGCACGTGATCCGGCCGCACACCGTCTGTGGCACGTGCGGCCGGTACAACGACCGTCAGGTGCTTGACGTCTGACCCGGTGTGACACGTATCGCTGTTGACCTGGTGGGGGAGGGGTCCCCTTCCGGGCCTCTCCTCGAGGCATTGCCCAGTGCGCTCGACGCCGATCCGCATCTGGTGCTCACTCTGGTGACATCCGGTGACGCCGTCCGGGATGACCTTGCTTGCCTGGGAATTGTGCCAGGCGAGCGCGTTCTGCTCGCCACGGCCGCTCGCGGCGTTTCGGCGGGCCCGGAGGCATTGCGTGAAGTGCGAGCACGTCGGGACTCCGGCGTCCGGGTAGCGGCGCGCCTGGTCCGCGACGGACATGCCGATGCGATGGTCTCGGTAGCCCCGGCCGAAGCCGTGGTCGCCTCGGCTCAGTTCACCTACGGTCTGCTACCCGGGGCGACGCGGGCCACCCTCGCCTCGATTGTCGGCGGGTCGAATGCCCCCGTCGTGCTGTGTGACGCGGGGGCGACGGTTGATGTGACGGCGGACGAACTCGCCCAGTTCGCGGTCGCGGGCAGCGCGTACGCCGCGGTTCGCTTCGCCGTTGACGCTCCTCGCGTCGGGCTTCTGACGGCGCGTCCAGCGCTCCCCGGCACCTTGCGGCGAGCCGCCGACGAGCTGCTCCGATCGCTTGATCTGCACTATGTCGGCCCGCTGACGGCTGATCGGCTCCTCGCGGCTCCGTGGACGGGCGAGCCGGGCGACGGCCAGAGGATCGATCATCGCCGCGGAGTCGACGTGGCGGTCACCGACGGATTCACCGGAGATGTCCTGATGTCCGTCATCCGGGGGATGCGATGGTGGGAATCTCATCGGGGTACGGGGCACCCGCCCAGGGCCGGTCTGGATCCGGGATGGGGAACGTTGGAAGATCCTGATGTGCGGGGGGGAACGATCGTGCTGGGGGTCGATGGTGTCGCGGTCCACGCGGAGCGGGCGCCGGGTGAAGCCGGCGACAGCCAGGCAGTCGGGCTGCTCGCGGCGCTGAGGGCGGCGTCGGCCGCGGTCCATGCGGACCTGGCTTCTCGGACCCGAGCGGCGATGGCGACCTTGGTGGCGCATCGCCGGGCCTTGGCCGGGCTGGTCGGATGACCCGCCAGTTGCCACCCCCGCCGCCGCGGGACGGCCTGATCGAGGTACTCGAGGTCGCCATCGACCCCGAGCTGCTCGACCGCGCACTCACGCACCGCTCCTACGCCTACGAGAAGGGCGGCCTGCCCACCAACGAACGCCTGGAGTTCCTGGGCGATGCGGTGCTTGGTCTGGTGGTGACGGCGGCATTGTTCATCCGCCACCCGGATCTTCCCGAGGGGCAGCTCGCCAAGCAGCGGGCCTCGGTTGTGAACATGCGGGCTCTCGCGGACGTGGCACGGGGGATCGGACCCACCGGGCTCGGTCCGTACCTACTGCTGGGCCGGGGGGAGGAGACCACCGGGGGGCGCAACAAGGCGAGCATTCTCGCCGACACCCTCGAGGCCATCATCGGGGCGGTCTATCTGTCCTCAGGCTTCGACGTGGCCTCCGGTTTCGTGCACCGTCTCTTCGATCCCCTGCTGGACGAGGCCGCCGGCCGGGGCGCAGGGCTTGACTGGAAGACCTCACTGCAAGAACAGACGGCGGTGCTGGCTCTCGGACCGCCTGAATATGTCGTCGAGGAGGCCGGTCCGGACCACGCGAAGCGGTTCACCGCCTACGCGAGGATCGCGGGAGAGCCACTGGGCGAGGGCGAAGGGGGAAGTAAGAAGGAGGCTGAGCAGCGGGCGGCCGCCGCGGCTTTCGCGGTTCTCGAGGAACGGTCGGCCCTGGGGCGGGAGGACGGTTCGGGCGTGGATGTCGTCGGCGGAGATCACGAGAAGTCCGCCATCGGCGGCCTCGATCACGATCGGGTCTCGGGCCCGTGAGAGCGGGTGATCACCCGTTGCCTCGATTCGCTTCCTCAGTGGTGGCGACAGGCTCAGCGGTGGCGACAGATTCATCGAGCCACGTCGAGGGTCCGGTGTCATCCCACTGACCCGGCCCGATGACCGGAGATCATGCCAGAACTCCCCGAAGTAGAGGTTGTTCGCCGCGGTCTGGAACGTGGTGTCGTCGGTCGCGTCATCGCATCGGTTGACGTCCACCATCCTCGTGCGGTGCGCCGTCATCTGGCCGGTGCCGCCGACTTCTCGGCGCTGCTCGTCGGCCGCCGGATAACGGCGGCACGACGTCGCGGCAAGTATCTGTGGCTGGTGATTCAGCCGCCGGTAGACCATGCGGCGTGCGCTCCGGTGGTTCCAGAAGAACCACCGGAGGAGGAATCAGCTGCCGTGCTGGCCGAGATGTCTCCGCCTGCCCTGCCCCCAGGTCATCCGGCCCAGGGGGATGCGCTGATCGCCCATCTCGGGATGAGCGGACAGTTGCTCGTCGTTCCACCCGCCACCCCCGACCAGAAGCATCTGCGGATCCGGTTCGTCTTCACGGACGGAGGACGCGAACTGCGATTTGTGGATCAACGTACCTTCGGTGGCCTGGCGGTCGCGGTGGGGGAAGCGGATCTGCCTGCTCCCGTCGCGCACATCGCCAGGGATCCCCTGGACCTCGCCTTCGACGAGCGTCTCGTCACGGAGAGGATGCGTCGACGCCGTACCGGCGTGAAGCGGGCCCTGCTCGATCAGACACTTGTCAGCGGGGTCGGGAACATCTACGCGGACGAGGCCCTGTGGGCCGCGAAGCTGCACTACGCGCGGCCGACCGAGACCCTCACTCGGGCGGAGGTCGGCAGGCTGCTGGATTGCGCGCGGACGGTGATGACCGCGGCTCTCGAGGCGGGCGGTACGTCCTTCGACCGCCTGTACGTGTCGGCGGACGGAGTCAGCGGGCTGTTCGAACGGTCGCTACAGGTGTACGGCCGTGCGGGTCGGCCGTGCACACGATGCGGAGACGCGGTGCGCCGGGACGCTTTCATGAACCGGTCGAGCTTCACCTGCCCCACCTGCCAGCCGCACCCAGGGCGGGCCAGATGGTAAGGTTAGATCACACGTTCGAATCCCGCGACTCTCGGGTGGGGTGCCGGGCGTGGCGTCCGCGATAGTCGGTGGGGAGCCAGACCTGCCGCGGCGTTCACAGTTATCGCCTCGTCCAGGGCCGAGACCGGGCTGCCGGGATCGGTGAGGCATCATCCGACACGTCGGTTGGCTGGCCTGCCCCCGACGCGACATGGACGGAGGCGCGATGAATCCGGATGCCCTGCTCGGTCGTATACGGAAGCTGTTGGCGATGGCGGAGGCGGAGGGGCTGAGCGAAGCCGCCCGCGAAACCTATAACAGCAAGGCAGCCGAGCTGATCGCCCAGTACGGGATCGACCGCGCGCTGGTCGAGGAGGCGTCGCCGCACCGCGTCGAGGCGGCTGACCTGGTGGTGGCCGTCGATTCGCCCTATGCCCGGGACAAGATCTCGTTGCTCGCGGGCATTGCCGCACCGCTTGGTTGCCGGCTCGTGTACCGGACCGAGCAGCGTGCAGTGGGGACGGGGCACTCCGCTCATCTGTTCGGGATGGATGCGGATATCCACCGCGTGCAGATGTTGTTTACCTCGTTGCTGGTCCAGCAGGCACAGGGGTTGGCTCTCGCCCGTCCACCACGCCGGGAGGACCCGCGGGCGTTTCGTCGGTCGTGGATGGCCGGCTTCGCGGTGGCGGTGGCGGAGAGACTGACCAGGACGGAGCGGATGGCCCGGGAGCGGGCGCAGACCCAGCAGAAGCAGACCCGGGAGAACAGATCAGACGGGCCCTCGACGACGCCGTCGGTGGCCGTCGTCCTGGCGAATCGAAGCCAGCGGGTGGATGCGCACCTGGCAAGCGTCTACCCCAGGTTGCGAGCGCCAAGGACACGCCAGCTCTCCGGGAGCGGCGGTCGTGCGGGCTACCAGGCCGGCGAGCAGGCTGATCTTGGTTTGGGTAACCGGGTGTCCAGCCGCGTCTCACCGGCGATCGGCATGAGGTGAATCGTAGGGGTGGTAGTTATGAGTGGTACTGACTACTATTTGCCGCCCGGCAGATTGGGCACCGCTGTCTGGGTAGGCCCTGCGGTACGCGGCGGGGCGTAGCCAGGACCAATAATCTTGTCTGCGCTGTCGACCGGCTCCGGGGTCACCTGGCGGTCACCATCGGTGCTCGCGTGCGGGGCGGGTAGCGTGCCGCCGTCCTGGGAGAAGTTCTGGCCGCAACCGCTGAGAAGGAGTGCCGAGCCGAGAGCTCCACACGCGAGTAGCACGGCAGCGGACCGGCGGCGGAAACGTGGCCGGTCCGGCCGTTCCAGTCGATGATCATCCTGCCGCCGTGTCCCTCTCGGTCGGCCTGCCATGTCTGGGAAGTATGTGGTATCCACAATGGCCAGTACCCTACCGTGCTGATGAGCGATGTATCCGCGGAGCAGAGGGAGTCCGGACACGCCGTGGTCCGATTCACTGCCCGGGTCGCCGGCCTTGTCCAGGGCGTCGGCTTTCGTGACTACGTGCGTACCCGGGGCCGGCGCCTGGGCCTGGTCGGATCCGCCACCAACCTCCCGGACGGGGCGGTCGAGGTGGTTGCGGAAGGGCCGGAGCCGGCCTGTCGTGACCTTCTGCACTTGTTGATGACGGGTCACACCCCTGGGCGGACGGACAGGGTGGAGGCTGTGTGGCAGGTGGCGCAGAGCGATCTGACCGACTTCCGGCGAAAGTGACTGGTTGCAGACGCTGTGTTGTCGGAACTGTCGTGGGAATGACCGTCCGCTTTTTACATGTTCACCGGACCGGCTCGGGAGCATGTGGCATGCTCTTGACTTTCGGTCACTCGACGTGGGAGCCTGGAGTCATTGTTTGGGGCGCACTCTGATCTATTCGGATCTTGTGCTGTCTGACACCCACTAGGTCACTCATCGTGGAGGACCATCACTATGGCGAAGGCCCTTTTTGGCCACGTCGGTTCCGGCGGCGGCTTGCGTCTCTCTTACGAGATGCGTCGGCTTCGTGCCCGTGTAGCGGAGCTCGAGGCAGAACTGGCTCGAGTACGTGAAGTCAACGAGGCGTTGGTGGGTGGTGTCGACGTGCCGGAGGATGTCCGGGCGCTCGACGCTGAACCGGCGTTCAGCTGAGCTGGCGGGGCGTTTCCCGGGGAGGCGCCCCCTCATAGTGGGTATGCCCGGTTACGTGGGCAAGGCTCCGTTTCTACGGGTGTCATGATCATCGAGGTCGCTGAGATCGTCGGATCGGTCGTTCTCTTGCCGGCTCGTCTCTGTCCAGTGATGTTGCCTGTGTGTCTCGGATCACTTTGGCGGCTCTATGCCCAGGAAGAGCCGGGCAACCTCGCTCCTCGCCTTTTTTGTGCTTTTTTCGGAGCGTAGCCTGCTGGGTGCTTCGGGTTGCCGACTAGGATGGCTCTGTCGAACGTCGGCTGAGTCCGGCCATCCCGGGTCGAGCCGGTGAACCCTTCCAGCGCTCCGGAGACTGGTGCATCTCAAGAACTTGACCCTGCGGGGCTTCAAGTCCTTTGCGAGCTCGACCTCCCTGCATCTCGAGCCGGGAATAATCTGCGTGGTCGGGCCCAACGGGTCGGGCAAGAGTAACGTCGTCGACGCCATCGCCTGGGTACTGGGGGAGCAGGGTGCCAAGGCCCTGCGTGGCGGCACCATGTCCGATGTCATCTTCGCGGGCACGCCCGCTCGCCCGGCCTTGGGGCGCGCCGAAGTACTCCTGACGATCGACAACTCGGACGGCGCGCTCCCCATCGAGTACACCGAGGTGACCATCGGGCGGCTGATGTTCCGCAGCGGCGAGAGCGAATACACGGTCAACGGTACCGGTTGTCGCCTGCTGGATATCCAGGAACTGATGAGCGACTCGGGTATCGGCCGAGAGCTGCACGTGATCGTCGGCCAGGGTCAGCTCGACGCGGTCCTGCACGCGCGCCCGGAGGATCGCCGCGCCTTCATCGAGGAGGCCGCCGGCGTCCTCAAACACCGTAAACGCAAGGAGAAGGCACTCCGCAAGCTCGAGGCGATGTCGGCGAACCTCACCCGCCTCACCGATCTGTCCGCCGAGCTGCGTCGGCAGTTGGGGCCGCTCGGTCGCCAGGCGGAGATCGCACGTAAGGCCGGTGTGATTCAGGCTTCGCTCCGGGACGCCCGCCTGCGCCTTCTCGCCGACGATCTCCATCGTGCCCGGGCCGCGATCGCCTCCGACCTCGCGGACGAGGAGGCATTGCGGGCGCGGCTGACGACCACCGAAGCCGCTCATGCCGCGGTCGCCCGCCGGGAGGAGCAGCTGCAGGCCGACCTGACGGCGATCGTTTCGCGCGCCACCGGCGCCCAGGAGACCTGGTACGCCCTGGCATCCCTGCGGGAACGGCTGCGGGGCACCCGTTCGCTCGCCGTCGAACGGGGTCGCCTGTTGCGTACCGCGGCCGACGACGTACGTGGGCGCCGCGACCCCGAGGAACTGGAACAGGAGGCCACGGCGGTCCGGGAGCAGGAAATCGCCCTCACCGAGCGGCTGGAGCGTGATCGGGACCTGCTCGCCGAGGTGGTCACCAGGCGTGCCGATCTCGAGGCCGCGCTCGCCCGGGAGGAGAAGGAACTGATCGCCGCGGCACGCGCGGCGTCTTTTCGCCGTGAGGAGATCGCGCGCCTTGCCGGCCAGGTGGAGGCTGCCAGGTCCCGTGTCACCAGTGCCGAGAACGAGATAGCACGGACGACCGAGGCACTCGACGCCGCGCGGGAGCGGGAGACCGAGACCTCGGCGTCACGTTCGGCCCTCGAGATCGAACTCTCCCGGATGGAGAGCGCACGGGAGGATCTCACCGAGCGGCACAGCGCGGCCGTGGCGGTGCATGCCGCTGCCGCCGAGCGGCTCGAGGTCCTGCGCGGTGAGGAGCGTAGCGCCGAGCGTGACCGCGCCTCCTGGGCTGCGCGACGTGACGCGCTGCATCTCTCCCTCGCGCCGGCCGACGGAGCCGCGGCACTGTTGAGGGCTGCTACCGGCGCGCAGACCGCGCAGACCGGGCGGGGCGCCTCGAACACGGCGGAGGACCCGGCTCCGGCACTGGATCCGACCCTCGAGGTGATCGGCCGGCTGGCCGGCGTCCTGAGCGTGACCGCCGGCGCGGAGGCGGCCATCGCCGCGGCGCTGGGCGCGGCGGCGGACGCCCTGCTCGTCGGCACGTCGGAAGATGCCATGGCGGCCTTTGCGTGGCTGCGGGAAACGGGCGCCGGCCGAGCAGCGCTGGTGGCCGCCGTCACCGTCGCGGATGAGCCTGACGCTTGCGCCGATCCCGCCGCCTGCGCCGGCCCTGTCGGCAGCGCGGCGACCGACCCGGGGGCGGCCAGCGCCGACGGTCCGCTCCCGGCCGGTGCCGTTGCCGCGCTGGATCTGGCGGAGATCGGTGACGACCGGTTCCGTACCGCCGTGTCGTCCCTGCTCGCCCGGACTGTCGTGGTCGAGGATCTGGCAGCGGCCGAGCGGGCCACGGCGTTGCGTCCCGACCTGCGGGTGGTCACCCGCGCCGGCGACGTCATCGGTGCGCCCCTCTCGATCGGTGGCAGCGCGAACCCGCCGTCTGCGATCGAACTGCAGGCCGCGGCGGACGAGGCCGAGGCCGGCGTGGCGGAGGCGACCCGTCGCGTCGAGTCCGCCCACGAGGCGTTCGAGCCCGCGCGTGCCGAGGTGACCCGGGCCCGTACCGCCATCGACGCGGCACTGGCGGCGCTGCACGGGACCGATGCCCGGCACCGGGCGCTGTCCGAGCAGATGGCGCAGCTCGATCGTTCGGGAGGGGCCGCGGCATCCGAGATCGCCCGATTGGAGGATACCCGATCACGGGCCGAAACAGCCCGTGATCGGGCATACGGAGCGTTGACCGAGCTCGAGGCGTCGCTCGCCGCGACATCTGAGCAGCCGGAGGCGGGGAAGCGTGCTCCGGATGAACGGGACCGGCTCGTCGCGGTCACCTCCGCCGTGCGCGCCGCCGAGGTCGAGGCCCGGTTGGCCGTCCGTACCAGCGAGGAGCGGGTGCGAGGCCTGCAGGGACGCGCCGACGGACTGATTCGCGCGGCGGCGAACGAGCGGGCGGCACGGGCCGCGGCGGCCCGTCGGCACGAGGTCCGCGAGCGGCAGGCGGCCGTCGCGACGGTGATGGGGGAGGCGGCCCAGGTCGCTCTCGACCGACTGGACCATTCGCTGGCTCGCGCCGCGGCGGAGCGGGAGGAGGCCGACGCACTGCGCAAGGCCGCCGAGACGGAGCTGGTCGGGGTGCGTGACCAGGGGCGCGCCCTGGCCACCGAACTCGCGGCGCTGCGCGACGCCGCCCATCGCGACGAGCTGGCCCGAGCGGAGAAGCGGCTGCGGGTGGAGACGCTGGAAGCCAAGGCTCTGGAGGAGCACGGCATCGACGCGGACGACCTGGTAGCGGAGTTCGGGCCGGGCACGCTGGTCCCGCCGGATGAGCCCGACGGCACCGCGGTGCCGTTCGATCGAGCCGAGCAGAGCGCCCGGGCTGCCACCGCGGAGAAGCAGCTGGCCCGGCTGGGGCGGGTGAATCCCCTCGCCCTCGAGGAGTTCGCCGCGCTTCAGGAGCGGGCGGTGTTCTTATCCGCGCAGCTCGAAGACATCAAGAGCACCCGCCGGGATCTTCTACTGGTCGTCGAGGAGGTTGATCTGCGGGTGCGTGAGGTCTTCGCCGTCGCGTTCGCGGACACCGCTCGTGAGTTCGAGATCGTTTTCTCGACGCTGTTCCCGGGCGGTGAGGGCCGGCTGGTGCTTACCGATCCTGATGACATGCTCACCACGGGCATCGAGGTCGAGGCGAGGCCGCCGGGAAAAAAGGTGAAGCGTCTGTCGCTGTTGTCCGGCGGGGAGCGTTCACTGACCGCACTCGCTCTCCTGCTCGCGATATTCCGGGCCCGTCCTTCGCCCTTCTACGTGCTCGACGAGGTCGAGGCAGCTCTGGACGACCGCAACCTCGGCCGGCTGCTCGATGCTGTCGAGGGTCTGCGCGAGAAGTCGCAGCTGATCATCGTCACCCACCAGAAGCGGACGATGGAGATCGCTGACGCCCTGTACGGCGTGGCCATGCGGGGCGACGGGGTGACGACAGTGATCAGTCAGCGGCTGCGGGAGCGGGCGGCGCTCTGACGCCGCCGCCCTCCCGCCGGGCGAGCGCCACGGCCTTGTGGCGTCATCTGTCAGGATCGGTACGTGGAGCTCCTCATCCTGATCGTCGTCATCGCCGTCGTCGTACTGGCCACCGTGGGCCTGGTGGCCGGCACGGCCCTGCGCCGACGCCCCCGCCGATCCGTCGAGGAAGGCCCGCGCCCGGGCGCCGACTACCGTCCCGGGGTCGGTGACGATGCCGAGGTACCCCGAGATTCGGCGACCAGGACGGTCGACGACATCGGTCTTCCCGATGTGCTGCCGCCGTCCCCGACGGAGACCGAGGGCGTCGGCGCCCCGCCCGCCGAGATACCGGCCGCGCCGGGGATCCCGGTCCAGGAGCGGATCCCGCCGGAGGCACCGCCGCCGGCCGCCGGCCGCCTCGTCCGGCTGCGCCTGCGGCTGGCTCGTTCGCAGAACGCGCTCGGTCGCGGATTGCTCTCCCTGCTGTCCGGCGACAATCTCGACGAGGACGCGTGGGAAGACGTGGAGGCGACCCTGCTCCTCGCCGACGTCGGGGTTACGGCGACCACCGAGCTGGTCGCCGCGCTGCGGGAACGCACGAAGGTGCTCGGTGCCCGCACGCCTGCGGATGTGCGGGCGATGCTGCGCGACGAGCTGCTTGCCCAGATCGGTACGACGACCGACCGATCGCTGCGCACGACGGCCCCGGATCGTCCCGCCGTCGTACTCGTCGTCGGTGTCAACGGTACGGGCAAGACCACGACCTGTGGAAAGATCGCGCGGCTGCTGGTCGCGGACGGGCGTACGGTCGTGCTGGGCGCGGCGGACACGTTCCGTGCCGCGGCCGCGGATCAGCTTCAGACCTGGGGTGAACGGGTCGGCGCGATCACGGTCCGCGGGGCCGAGGGGGGTGACCCCGCGTCGGTGGCGTTCGATGCGGTCCGACAGGGCACGCAGAGCGGTGTGGACACCGTGTTGATCGACACCGCCGGCCGGCTGCACACCAAGGCAGGCCTGATGGACGAGTTGGCGAAGATTAAAAGAGTGGTGGGCAAGCACGGTCCGGTCGATGAGGTGCTGCTCGTGCTCGACGCCACGACCGGTCAGAACGCGCTTGTCCAGGCACAGGTGTTCACGCAGGCGGTTGATCTCACCGGAGTCGTGCTGACCAAGCTGGACGGTACGGCCAAGGGCGGGATCGTCATCGCCGTGCAGCGCGAGCTCGGCATGCCGGTGAAACTGATCGGCTTGGGAGAGGGTCCAGACGATCTTGCTCCCTTCGAGCCGGAGGCGTTCGTCGACGCCCTGTTGGGCGAAGCTGGCTGATCGATCGAGTGGCCGCCGGATCGGCGAAGACCACAACGTGCTCAGCGTCAAGGCCTTCCGGTCGTTCGGCATGTGACCTAAGCTTCATCACTGAGCGGAGCTGTGGGGCTCCGTGGTCAGCCGCGCCATGTTCCTCGGTGTTCTCCTGGCCGGGGGGTGAGCGTCCGGCGAGGCGTCTCGCCCTCCTCAGCGCAGAGGGCGGGCCCGGCAGGTGAATGACCAGGTCGGTGTCCGTGCGGGCATGCCTCGCCGGGCCGCGCACGTCGCGTCCGCGTCGATCGGCCGATGCGTGACGTCGTCGGTTGATCGGACGCGGGAGTGTGCTGTCCTCGTCGTCGGGTGCGTACGCTGGTGCCTGCGGTCCGTCTGCGATCTCGGAGTGTGTGCGCGTGTTCGACACCCTTTCCAGCCGCCTCGACAAGGTCTTCGCGTCGCTGCGTGGCAGAGGGCGCCTTACCGATGCCGACATCGACGCCACTGCGCGGGAGATCCGGGTGGCTCTGCTCGAGGCGGACGTCGCGCTCCCGGTCGTCCGTGGCTTCGTGGCCGCGGTGAAGGAGCGTGCCCGCGGCGCCGAGGTCAGTGCGTCGTTGAACCCTGCCCAGCAGGTAATCAAGATTGTCAATGAGGAGCTCGTCGCGATCCTCGGCGGCGGCACGACGACGCTGCGGTACGCCAAGACCCCGCCGACGGTGGTCCTGCTCGCCGGCCTGCAGGGAACGGGTAAGACCACCCTGGCCGGCAAGCTCGGGCGCTGGCTCAAGGCCCAGGGTCACATCCCGCTGCTGGTCGCGGCCGACCTGCAGCGTCCGAACGCGGTCAACCAGCTGCAGGTGGTCGGGGCGCGGGCCGGGGTGGAGGTCTTCGCGCCCGAGCCCGGCAACGGGGTCGGGGATCCGGTGCGCGTCGCGCGCGACGCGCTCGCGCACGCGCGCCGGCAGGTCTTCGATGTGGTCGTCGTCGACACGGCCGGGCGGCTCGGCGTCGACGAGGAGATGATGCGGCAGGCGGCCGACATCCGCGACGCCGTCTCACCGGATGAGATTCTCTTCGTCCTGGACGCGATGATCGGTCAGGACGCGGTCGCGACCGCGAGCGCCTTCGCCGATGGCGTGGGATTCAGCGGAGTGGTCCTGACCAAGCTTGATGGCGACGCGCGCGGTGGTGCGGCCCTCTCGGTCGCCCAGGTGACCGGTCGGCCGATCATGTTCGCCTCCACCGGCGAGGCCCTGGACGACTTCGACGTCTTCCACCCGGAACGCATGGCGTCGCGGATCCTCGGTATGGGTGACGTCCTCACCCTCATCGAGCAGGCCGAGAAGGCGTTCGAGGCCGAGCAGGCCGAGGCCATGGCGGCGAAGATGGTCGCCTCCGAGTTCACTCTCGAGGATTTCCTCGAGCAGATGCTCGCGGTCCGCAAGATGGGCCCGATCGGCAACCTGCTCGGCATGCTGCCGGGTATGGGCCAGATGAAGGATCAACTGGCGCAGGTCGACGATCGGGACGTCGATCGGGTGGTTGCGATCATTCGGTCCATGACGCCGACGGAACGGCGTGATCCCAGGATCCTGCAGGCGTCCCGCAAGGCTCGGGTCGCGCGTGGATCCGGGGTCACGGTCACCGAGGTCAACCAGTTGCTGGACCGGTTCGCCGAGGCCCGCAAGATGATGCGGCAGATGGCCGGCGGCATGGGGATGCCGGGGGGGATGGGTCGAGCGAAGGCCGCCTCGGCTCGCAAGGCCGCGAAGAAGGGCAAGGGAGCCAGCCGCAAGGGTAATCCGGCGGCACGGGCGGCCCAGGCCAAGGCGCAGAAGTCCACTGCGCAGGAGCGGCTGGCGAAGGGCCCCGCGCTTCCGGACGGCATGCCGGATCTCTCGGCGCTGATGCGGCAGCAGGACGGCTTCGGTGGGATGCCGCCGCGCGGCCCCCGCGGGGGCCGTTGACCCGCGCGAGGCGGCCGTGGTGGATGCACGGGCTCCCCGGTCGTGCGCGGCGGTCACGATCTGGCAGACTGTAAGCTCAATACAGGCCCTGCCTGCCAGCGCCGGTGTCGCTGCCCTCATTCCTCGCGGTGTCGCGGTTCCTCGCGGTGTCGCGCGGGAGATGTGTGAGTGGTTGTCCGGCGCGGGTGCTTCCCACCACCGGGGCTCCATGCGCAGCCGTGGAAAACCAGTGGTCATCGACATGTCTGGAGCCGTTCGACCACCGTGGCAACCAAGATTAAATTGCAGCGTCTCGGCAAGATGCGCGAGCCGCACTACCGCATCGTCGTGGCCGATGCCCGTACCAAGCGGGATGGTCGGGTCATCGAGTCCATCGGGCAGTACCACCCCAAGTCCGACCCGAGCATCATCAAGGTCGACGCCGAGCGGGTGGGGCACTGGCTCTCGGTCGGTGCACAGCCCACCGAGCCCGTCCTCGCGATCCTCAAGGTCACCGGGGACTGGCAGAAGTTCAAGAACCTGCCGGCGCCCCCGCCGATGAAGGTCGCCGAGCCAAAGGCGGACAAGCGGGAGATCTTCCAGGCGGCCGCGCGGGCTGCCGCGGGCGCCGAGGACCGGCCGGCCACCACGCCGAAGAAGGCCAAGAAGTCCGGGTCGGCAGAGTCGGCAGAGGAAGCCGCCCCGGCCACGGACGCACCGACGACCGCGGGGCAGTAGGTGCTGGAGGCGGCCCTCGAACATCTTGTGCGAGGCATCGTCGATCACCCCGACGACGTCCGGGTGGACCTGAACAACGGTCGGCGTGGACGTACCCTGGAGGTGCGGGTGCACCCCGAAGATCTCGGGAAGGTCATCGGTCGGCGAGGCCGTACCGCTCGTGCGCTGCGCACGGTGATGGGCGGTGTCGGAGGCCGGGGCCTTCGGATCGACGTTGTCGATATGGATCATTAGCATCCGCCGATGTTGTCGCGAGCTTCGTCCTGATTGCTCGAGAAGTCGTGGCTGAGGAGATCGTCGTCGGGCGGATCGGCCGGCCGCATGGCATCCGCGGTGAGGTCACGATCGAGATTCGCACCGACGTGCCCCACCGCAGGTTCGCCGTAGGGGCAGTCCTCGGTCGCGAAGGGGGCGGAACTCCGCTCACCGTCTCCGGTGCTCGTTGGCACTCGGGTCGCCTGTTGCTTCACTTTCGCGGGGTGGACGATCGTGGCGCCGCGGAGGCGCTGCGCGGCGTGCTCCTGGCTATCGACGCGGATCAGGCGGGATCGCCGCTCGACGACGATGCCGCCGACGGCGAGGCCGTGGAGATGTGGTGGGATCGGGACCTGGTCGGCCTGCGGGCGGTGACCACGGCGGGCATGTTGTTGGGGCACGTCACCGACATCATTCACTCCCCTGCGGGAGACCTGCTCGCGATCGGCGGCCCGGACGGTGGCGAGCATCTCGTCCCCTTCGTCCGTGACATCGTGCCGACCGTCGACCCCCCCGCCGGCCGGATCGTCGTGGATCCGCCGCCCGGCCTGCTCGATCTCGATTGACTCGGGTCCTGCGCCGGAAGTTGGCTGCGCCGCCTCGGCCCGGTCTTCGGCTGGCGGGCAGGTCGGGTTTCCCGGCAGGCAGCCGATACCTCTGAGAACCGATATCTCTGAAAGCAGCCGATGCGCGCCGACATCGTCACCATCTTCCCGGCCTATCTCGAGCCACTGCGTCTGTCGCTCGTGGGCCGGGCCCAGGAGCGCGGAACCCTGCAGATCCATACACATGATTTGCGGATGTGGACCACGGATGTTCATCGCACCGTGGATGACGCCCCCTACGGGGGAGGCCCGGGAATGGTCATGCGGCCCGAGCCCTGGGACGCGGCGTTGTCGGAGATCACCGCACGAGTGGCCGGTAGCCGGCCCCGGGTCGTCGTGCCGACCCCGGCGGGGACTCCGTTCACTCAGCGCTATGCCGAAGAGTTGGCGCGCGAGCCCTGGCTGGTGTTCTGCTGCGGGCGCTACGAGGGTATCGACGCCAGGATGATCGAGACCTGGGCCGATGACGAGATCTCCATCGGAGACTATGTGCTGGCCGGGGGCGAGGCCGCGACTCTGGTGATTCTCGAAGCGGTTACGCGGCTGCTGCCCGGAGTCCTCGGTAACAGTGCCTCGGTCGTCGACGACTCTTTCTCCGACGGCTTGCTGGAAGGCCCGGTCTACACCCGTCCGCCGGTATGGCGGGGGGCCGAGGTGCCGTCCGTTCTCCGCTCCGGCGATCATGAGGCGATCGCCCGCTGGCGTCGTTCCCAGGCGCTTCGTCGTACCCTGTTGCGGCGCCCGGACCTCCTGGAACGCCGCGAGTTCGCCGAAGCGGACCGAGCCGTACTCGCTGCCGCCGCTGCCGAGGCGGCCGGGCGGATGGTGCCGGGCCCCCACCGAGGGGACTGGCCTGATCCATCGTCGTGACGTCGAGGGGTAGGGCGGTCCGGTCTCTCTCCTAGGTGTGGCACAGTAGGATGCAGTGTCCGTCGGTTTGTGACCGGTTCGGGCGGCCTCGGGTCGCATGTCTTCCCCGCGGGACACCTCGCGGTGATTGCGTCCACCCATGCCGGCCAGATCGGCCTCGACCATGGATTGTCCGTCTCGGTGCGTTCCGGGGCCGCGGACGATCCATTCTCAACTCTTCAGGAAGCGACTGCCATGCACACCCTGGACAGCCTCGACGCCGAGTCGCTGAGGACCGACGTGCCCGAGTTCTGGCCGGGCGACACCCTCAAGGTCCACGTGCGGGTTGTCGAAGGAAACCGTCAGCGCATCCAGGTCTTCCAGGGTGCCGTCATCCGCCGCCAGGGTGGCGGGGTGCGGGAGACCTTCACCGTCCGTAAGGTCAGCTTCGGCGTGGGCGTGGAGCGGACCTTTCCCCTCCACAGCCCGATCGTCTCGAAGATCGAGGTCGTGAGCCGCGGTGACGTCCGACGGGCCAAGCTGTACTACCTGCGTCAGCTGCGCGGTAAGGCTGCCAAGATCAAGGAGAAGCGTGAGCCGGTCGCGCGCTGAGGTTACCGCCACCCCGTGACGCGTCCGGATTCTCCATCCGCGACTTGCCGGTTGCCCGTGCAGGTGCCGTCGCCGTTGATGGAAGAAGATAGGCGGCACGGTCCGCAACGCTGTCGCAAGGTGCGGCTGGTGGCACGTCGACCGGTCCGATGAGGTTTGGCGGTCGATCCTGCGAGGTGGCGGCGTGAACGCATCCGATCCCAGTGGGCCTCGGGTACCGGGAAGGACCGAGTGCGGCCAGCCGGACGGCGCGCAGTCGAGCCCTGCGACCGAGCCAGACGGCCCGAAGGACCAGGCGCAGCCCGACAGTCTGGAAGCCACCGGTCGTCGGGTTGCCCGGCCCGAGGCGGCGCGGGCCCGTGGCCGTGGCTCGTTCCTCCGCGAGCTCCCGGTCCTTGTGCTGATCGCCTTTCTGCTCGCCCTGCTCATCAAGGCTTTTCTGGTCCAGGCGTTCTGGATCCCCTCGGAGTCGATGGAACGGACACTGCTCGTCGACGACCGGGTTCTTGTCAACAAGGTCGTCTACCACTTCCGCGACGTGCACCGGGGTGAGATCGTCGTCTTCAACGGCAAAGGAACCGGATTCGATCATGCCGAGTCCGTCGTCCCGCCGCCGAGCAACGCGTTCAGCAGGTTCGTTCGTGGCGCGCAGAACCTGTTGGGTCTCGGGGCTCCGAGCGAGACCGACTTCATCAAACGCGTCATAGCGGTCGGCGGCGACACGGTCGCGTGTTGCGATACCGCGGGCAGAGTCTCGGTCAACGGCCATCCGCTCGACGAGCCGTACGTCTACCAGAACGACTATCAGCGGTTCGGCCCGCTGACCGTCCCGGCTGGCTACCTGTGGGTGATGGGTGACCATCGCGGGGCCTCCTCGGATGCCCGGCAGAACGGGCCGATCCCGAAGCATGCGGTGGTGGGACGGGCCTTCGTCCGTGTCTGGCCACTCGGCCGGTTCGGATTCCTGGGCGTTCCAAACGATTTCGCCGGGATTCCCGTCGAGTCGGTGGTGCCTCCGGCTCCTCGTGCGCCGGCCGGGTCGGCTACATCAGCCGGGTCGGCCACATCAGCCACATCGGCCGCGTTGTCTTCCGCCGACGACGCCGCGGTGCCGCTGCCGGGCTCCCCGGCCACGGATGACGCATCCCTGTTCGCCCTTGCCGTGCTAATCCCCCCGGCGTGGACCGCCACCCGTCGGCCCCGCCGGATGCCACGAGGCCCCACGCGCACGCGCGCGTCAGGGACGGCTCGGCGCCGCGGTCCGTCATGAGACACTACGGTGCCGCTCTTCGCCGGGATGCGGGGCTGTTCGGTTACGAGCGCGCTCTGAACAGGCATGGTCTCGGTCCGGTCGCAGGGGTCGACGAGGCGGGTCGTGGGGCATGCGCCGGACCCTTGGTCGTCGCCGCGGTGATTCTGGCTCCGGAGGCTCGTCGACGGCTGGCGCGGTTGGCCGACTCCAAGCTCCTGACCGAGCAGATCCGTGAGAGTGTTTTCGAGGACGTGACGGCCGCCGCCGAGGCGTGGTCGACCGTCGTCATCTCCGCGGCCGAGATCGATCGGGTCAGCCTGCACGTAGCCAACATCACCGGAATGCGACGCGCGGTGGCGCGCCTGCCTGTGCGCCCAGGGTACGTGCTCACGGATGGATTCGCGGTCGCCGGTTTCGGAGCGGAGTCGTTGGCGGTGGTGAAGGGAGACCGGGTGGTCGCGTGCGTGGCGGCAGCCTCGGTCGTGGCGAAGGTGACGAGGGACCGGATCATGCGTGCGTTGCACACGCGCTATGCCGAGTACGATTTCGCGCAGCACAAGGGATACGTCACCGCGGCCCACGCGGCGGCGCTGGCGCGCTGCGGACCGTGTGACGAGCATCGGATGTCGTACGTCAACGTGGCTGCGCATGCGGCGACGACGAGGGAAGCACGATCATTGCGGCTGGAGGACAGGGTGCTTGTGACCAGCCGGCATGGCGTCACGGAGACTGTATGAGCGCGGAAGACCTCGAGAAGTACGAGACCGAGATGGAGTTGCAGCTCTATCGCGAGTACCGCGACGTGGTGGGGCTTTTTTCGTATGTGATCGAAACCGAGCGCCGCTTCTACCTCGCGAACGACTACCAGATCGAGGTCAGGAACAGCACGGACGGCGAGGTCTTCTTCGAGTTGATCTTACGGGACGCCTGGGTGTGGGACATGTTCCGTCCTGCGCGTTTTGTTAAAAATGTCCGAGTAGTCACCTTTAAAGATATCAACGTCGAGGAGTTGACCAAGGCCGAGCTCTGACGCCGACTCTCGGCGTCACGCTTTCCAGCCCCGGCCGCTTGATCGCTTCGGCGTTTTGATCGTCTCGGCGGTATGTTCGGCAGATCGGCATCTCATTCCGGTCGGTCGTCGCCTGGATCGACAGTGCGAGTCGGCCCGTCACCGAAGCCCGTGATGCCCCGCTGAGATGTCCGCCCAGCTCGTTCCTGTGGAGAAACCCTCGCCATCCACATATCGATCATGTGGATGGCTCTCCGGCCCGCCCACGTCCACGCTGGTCACGACCGGCGGGCACCCGTCCCCCGGCGAACGGGAGCGGCGATGCGGGCAAAGGACGCACTGGGCAGGTTCGGCGAAGATGTCGCCGCCCGCCATCTGGCGGCGGTCGGCGCCGAGATCCTCGACCGTAACTGGCGCTGCCGCGAGGGCGAGCTCGACCTCGTTGTGCAGGACGGTGAGAGCCTGGTGTTCTGCGAGGTCAAGACCCGATCCGGGACGCGTTACGGATCGGCCGCCGAGGCCGTCGTGGGTCGCAAGGCGGCTCGGATCAGACGCCTGGCTGTCCGATGGCTCGCAGAGCACCCCCACGCCTCGTCGTTGGTGCGTTTCGACGTCCTCCTGGTGTCCCGCCCTCCGGCGGGTCCGGTTCGTGTCGAGCACATCCGGGGAGCGTTCTGATGGCCCTCGCGCGGGCCCGGGGGGTGGCGGTCGTCGGGGTCGAAGGTCACATCGTCGAGGTGGAGGCGGATCTCGCCAATGGTCTTCCGCGGCTGACTCTCATCGGTCTGCCCGATGCCGCGTTGCATGAGTCGCGGGATCGGATTCGCGCCGCGATCGTGAACTCGGGCCAACGGTGGCCTGATCGGCGCATCACGCTCGGGTTGTTCCCCGCCACCCTCCCGAAATCGGGCAGTGGTTTCGACCTGGCTATGGCGGTGGCGATCCTCACCGCGGCCGGTGTGGTGCCGCGCGCCGCCCTGCTCCGTCGGGTACTCATCGGCGAGCTGGCGCTGGATGGCCGGGTGCGCGGTGTCCGCGGGGTGCTCCCGGCGGTACTTCGGGCGGTGGCTGCCGGTATCGAACGGGTCGTGGTACCGGCGGGCAACGCCGCCGAGGCGGCGCTGGTACCGGGCGCGGTGGTAGAGCCCGCTGTCGATCTCACCAGTGTGCTGGCGCTCCTGCGGGGAGAGATCGCCGCCGAGCCCGTGGCGGCCCCCACGGCCGAAGCTGCCTCCACCGACGGTCAGGTCGGGGATCTGGCGGACGTGGCGGGGCAGAGCAGGGGCCGGCTGGCCGTCGAGGTCGCGGCGGCCGGTGGCCATCACCTGTTCATGCAGGGGCCGCCCGGCAGTGGCAAGACCATGCTGGCCGACAGACTGCCCGGGCTGCTGCCGAACCTCGGTACCGAGGCCGCTCTCGAGGTGACCGCGGTCCATTCGGTCGCCGGCCTGCTGCCCGCGGACTGCCCGCTCGTCACCCGACCGCCGTATCGTAGTCCGCACCACAGCGCGACCCCGGCGGCACTCGTCGGGGCAGGCTCGACGGTGATTCGGCCCGGGCTGGCCAGTCAGGCGCACCGGGGCATCCTGTTTTTGGACGAGGCGCCAGAGTTTACCCGTCAAAGTCTCGATGCGCTACGTCAACCGTTGGAGAGCGGCGAGATCGAGATCGCCCGCGCTCGCGCGACGACACGGTTTCCCGCCCGCTTCCAGCTGGTTCTGGCCGCGAATCCCTGCCCGTGTTCGAAGGCCCGTGGCCCACGCGCGGTGGGCTGCGAGTGCCCGAGCCTGGTCCGTCGGCGCTATCTGGCCCGTTTGTCCGGGCCGCTCCTGGATTGGATCGACATCCAGGTGGCGTTGAGCGCTCCCAGCCGGGCGGAGCTACGGGCGGACCGTGGCCAGGGTGATTCGTCCGCGGTCGTCGCGGCGCGGGTCGCCGCGGCCCAGGAGGCGACCCGGGTCCGGCTGGCCGGAACGCCGTGGCGGCTCAACGCGGAGGTGCCGGGGCCGGCGATGCGCCGACTGTGGCCGCTGCCGGCGAGGGCGACGGCCGTGGCCGAGCGGGCATTCGAAAGAGGCCTGCTCACCGCGCGCGGTCTCGACCGTGTCCTGAAGTTGGTGTGGACCTTCGCCGATCTCGCCGGACGGGGCACGCCCGGTCCCGAGCAGTTCGGTGCCGCGCTGGATCTGAGATTGCCCGGGTGGTCGGCATGAGCATGGGAGGCCCCCGTGGGGACGCTCCTGACCGTGACGTGAACCGTGTCGCGCAGGAGACCGTGTCGCGCAGGAGGAAGAAGCCGCATCCGGTGCCGTCTTCAGGGAGTGGGACATGAGCTCGACGACTCCGCCGGATGCCCGGGGGGCGGATCCCGGTCCCGCGCCCGGGAGGGTGGCACCGGGTGACACCGACTGGTCGGATCCCGAGCGGTTGGCCCGTGTCGCCCTAGCCCGCGTCTTCGGCCCGGAACATCGTCGCGTGGCCGTCGAGGTCAGGCGCCGGGGTGCGTCCGAGGTGTGGAATGCGCTCCGGGCGGCGCACCCGAGTGTCGATCCGGTTCGGGACCTGGACGCGGCATGGCGCGCCGGCGCCCGGCTGGTCTGTCCCCAGGACGCCGAGTGGCCCCTCGAACTGGATGCCCTGGACCGTTTTCGGGACGAGGGAGACGGTTCGATGATCGGCACTCCACTGGCTTTGTGGGTCCGTGGTCCGGTCAACCTGAGCGAGCTCCCACCCCGGGCGGTCACTGTCGTGGGCTGCCGGACCGCGACCAGCTACGGGCTGTACCTCGCCGGAGAGATCGCGTTTGCGATGGCGGAACAGGGATGGGCCGTGGTGTCGGGAGCCGCGTTCGGCATTGACGCAGCAGCACACCGGGGGGCGTTGGCCGCAGCCGGATCGACGGTGGCGGTGCTCGCCGGGGGTGTCGACGTTCCCTACCCGACTGCCCATGTGGAACTGCTGGAGGAGATCGCCTGTACCGGGGCGGTAGTCAGCGAGGTGTCGCCGGGCACGCCTCCGTACCGACGCCGATTCCTCACCCGTAATCGCATCATCGCGGCTCTGTCCCGGGGGACGGTCCTGGTTGAGGCGGGCCACCGTAGCGGCGCGCTGAACACGGTCGCCCACACCCGTAGGCTCGGTCGTCCCGTCATGGTCGTTCCGGGACCGGTGACCAGCGCCATGAGCGCAGGCTGTCACCGGCTGCTCCGGGACTTCCGTGAACAGACGGTCCTGGTTACCGGAGCCGAGGACATCAGGGAGGAAATCGCGAGTATCGGATCGTTCGCACAGCGGCCGGCGAGCGGGGATGGCCCGCGGGACGGGTTGTCCGAGGCGGTGCGCGAGCTTCTCGACGCGATGCCGGCCCGCGCTGCCGTCGGGGTGGCTGTGCTGGCGCGCCGCACCGGCCTGCGCCCCGAGGCGGTGCTGGCGATGCTGGGCCCACTCGCGGTGGAGGGGCTGGTCGAGAACGTGGCGGGCGGTTACCGCCTCACGAATCTGGGCCGAGCGCCGTCGAACCCGTCCCATCCCGCCACGTCCGGCAGGCGGTCCGGTACCCGACCGGGTGCCGCCCACGGCGGGGCCGATCGTTCCCCGACGCGCAGTACCGCGGATCCGGGACTCGACGGCGAAAACCCCGATGGGGAGACCTGAGGCAGCTTGGGTGCAATGTCCTCGGGTGCAATGTCGCGGACGCCGCGGCGTCTTGACGAGAACCGCCGATGCCGCCACGGTCGTCGCATGGCCCTGCGAGGCGAGAGCACCGAGGAGCCCGCCGACGGTCGACTTCCGCCGCGGCAGCACCCCCGATCGACGCGTGGATCAGACGCCCGGCCAGGCGAGATAGTCGAGACACCCGAGTCCGGCTGGGAGACGGCGGTCGCGGGTTTTCTCCGCCATCTCACCGCGGAGCTGGACCGATCTCCTGAGACCGTGCGTGCCTACACCGCCGACCTCGCTAACCTGCGCGCTCACGCGGAGCGGATGGGCTGTTCGGTCCTCGCCGACCTCGATCTGGCGCTTCTGCGGAGCTGGCTCGCCTCGATGCGCGCCGCCGGGGCGGCGCCGGCAAGCCTGGCCCGGCGCGCCTCGATGGCCCGGGTCTTCTCCTCCTATGCGGCGCGCCGTGGCTTCCTCGACACCGACGTCGCCGCACGGCTCGTAGGTAACCGTACGGTCAGAAGGGTGCCTGAGGTGCTCACCGCCGCGGCCGCGCGTCAGCTCCTTGAGAACCCTTCGCCTGATGTGTCGCCCCCGGGCACGTCGCAGCCGTCCGGGCTGCCGGACTCGACGGCAGACTCCGAGCGGGCCGTACGGCGGGCGGTGGAGCTGCGGGACGCACTCGTTCTCGAGCTCCTGTACGGCAGCGGAATCCGGGTGTCCGAGCTGTGCGGTCTTGACCTGGGGCACATTGATGACAACCGGAGGTTGCTGCGGGTTCTCGGTAAGGGCGGCAAGGAGCGCAGCGTGCCGTTCAGTGTGCCGGCGGTGGCCTCCCTGCGGTCCTGGCGATCAACGGGACGGCCGCGGCTGATGACCGCCCGTAGCGGGCGTGCGCTGCTCCTCGGCCTGCGCGGAGGTCGCCTCGACCCGCGCACGGTACGGCGGATTCTGACGACGAGGGTGGCGGCCGGTGTTGCTCCGGCCGGTCGGACTCCGCATGGTCTGCGACATTCGGCGGCGACGCACATGCTGGAAGGCGGGGCCGATCTGCGCTCCGTCCAGGAGTTTCTCGGCCATGCAAGTCTCGCGACCACGCAGATCTATACCCACGTGACGCCGGAACGGTTGCGCGCGGCCTTTGAGCAGGCTCATCCCCGGGCTTGAGAGAAGGCCGGGGACCCAGGGGAGCGATCTGCTAGGGGGAGGAGGGGCAGGAGGCGGGGCGGAGTTCTGCGGAAGAACAGCAGAGGATTGAGGTAGTCCGTCCGGCGCAGAAGCCCCCAGTGCAGGCATGCGGCCACCGGACAGCCTGGATGGCCATCGCTCATCCAGCCGAGCAGGTCCCCGGCTCGGACCGCGGTTCCGGGACTGATCGCCGGCGTCAGTGGTTCGTAGGTCGTGCGGAGGTCGCCATGCGTGACGGTGACGATGCCGCGGTTCGCCACGGACCCGGCGAAACTCACCACCCCGTCGGCTGCGGCGAGAACCGGGGCGGCCGGAGAGGCTTTGAATTCGTAATGAAGTAATTAATGCAAGCCAATATGCGTCTTCGCAGGTCACGGGCTCGCGAGGATCCCGAAGTGAACAAGTTATTTCATTCCGAATCCTTTGAGGTCGATTCCGCGATGACCCGGTCCGTAGGGCGAAAGCGGGCGTTCGAAACCGCGGCTCACCGTGACGGCCCCCGACAACGTCCATCGCAGAGCCCGGACCCTGCCGCCGTGGGCCGGCGGTGCCGCGGAGTTCTCCGGTCCGACGTCGCCGGGTGGCGGGTCCGGGTGCTCGTCCCCTTCTCCGCCGCCCGGCGGGCCGGCGGCCGGCGGGGTCACGGCCGGCCGCGTTCGTTCCCCGGCTCGGCGGTCCGCCGGCCGGGGAGATCGTGGGGCGGAGGGAGGCCGGACGGTGGGAGTCGCCGGTCGTCGAGGTGACGAGGTTGCCTTCGGCGAGGGGGCGCGAGGCGAGGGGGCCGGATGCGCCGCCGGCGTCGACCGCGCTGTGGACGGAGCAGGTGTCGTCGAGGGTTCCGCCGACGTGCCGGGGGTGAGCCTGAGAGGAGGTGGGACCGGGGTCCCCACCACGGCCCGAACCTGGCTGACCCCCAGGGCCTGCTCGATGACGTCGTGGCGGGGCGCGGTACCGAACCCGTCACCGGGGCCGAGCCCACCGGCGGAGTCGGTCGCACCGGACGGGGCGGACCGCCCGGGCTCGGACAAGGGCTCGGACAAGGCGGTGGTGCTCCGTTGCGGATCACGTGCGGCCAGGACGAGGTGTGGCCCGTCGGCGTGCGGCTTGATCGGCATCGTAGTGGGCCGTCCCAGGGCGATCAGGATGGCGACCACCGGGATGACGAGCCAGAGCGGGTCGAAGCGTGGCAAAGGGGGCATGACGGTGACACCTCCGGGTCCGGGGGAGGCGCGGCGGCCGGACCCGGTCCAGGTCCGCTCGTCCGGCCGCCGCTGTGCCGATCCGAGGGGGGAGCGGACCGGCCTCGTCCACGGTGCGGCGTTTTGGTGCCGTTGGGTAGACCGGCCGTGTGATCTGTGGATAACTCCCGCCGCATGCTGTCGGTGCCCGCGCTCTGTGGACATCGCCGGCCGGTCCGTTGATCCGATCCGATGTGGTCGCCCGATGGATCCTCGTACCCGGCAGGTATCATCGCTCGCAGGGCCCGTCCACCGGGCCCAGTTCGCACGCCCACTTCCGATGATCCGATCCGGATCATCGGAAGGGTCTCCTCGGTCCGCCGCACAGCGACGGCCACGACCAATCGGGCGTCAGGGGCTGCCGTCGTCAGATGGCGCCGTCACAACCGAGGCGTCCCGGCCCAGGCCGGGCGGGAAGGAGCGACGTCCGATGGCCGTCGTCACCATGAAGCAGCTGCTGGAGAGCGGTGTGCACTTCGGGCACCAGACCAAGCGCTGGAATCCGAAGATGAAGCGGTACATCTTCACCGAACGTAACGGCATTTACATCATCGACCTGCAGCAGACGCTGTCCTACATCGACCGCGCCTACGACTTCGTCAAGGAGACCGTGGCGCACGGTGGGACGGTCCTGTTCATCGGGACGAAGAAGCAGGCCCAGGAGGCAATCGAGGAACATGCGGCCCGAGTCGGGATGCCGTACGTCAAGGAGCGGTGGCTCGGTGGCATGCTGACCAACTTCTCCACGGTCTACAAGCGTCTTCAGCGGCTCAAGGAGCTCGAGGAGATCGAGGTAACCGGCGGCACCGAGGTGCGCACGAAGAAGGAACAGCTCGTGCTGACCCGGGAGAAGGTCAAGCTCGAGCGCACCCTCGGCGGTATCCGCGACATGAGCCGGGTGCCGAGCGCGGTGTGGGTCGTCGACACGAAGAAGGAGCACATCGCCGTCGGTGAGGCCCGCAAGCTCGGCATTCCCGTCGTGGCGATTCTCGACACGAACTGCGACCCGGACGAGGTCGATTACCCGATCCCCGGCAACGACGACGCGATCCGCAGCGCTGCGCTGCTCACCCGGGTGGTCGCCGATGCGGTCGCGGACGGTCTGATGGCCCGTGCGGGCGCCTCGAGCTCTGCCGATGCCAAGCCCGAGCAGTCTGCGGGTAAGGAGCCGCTCGCCGAGTGGGAGCAGGCACTGCTGCGTGGTGAGGCACCTGTCGAGGCCCCGGGTGCGGTGGAGCCGGCGACGGCGGGGCCCGCGGACGGGACACGACCGGACGCCGCGGTCGGCACCACGGTCTGACCCGCTACCGCGTCTCATTCGCCCGCGGTGATGGCGATCGACCAGCGGTGACATCGTGTGAGGAAGACGGTGGTTCCCCGAGTCGGGTCGGGGACCACCGCTCCCGAATGTCAGGCCTGGTTCCGGTGGTCGGACCCGGGCCCCGGGCCGCTCGGGTGGGCGCTCCCGCGACGCCCGAAGGGCACCGCGGGGCCGGGGCCGGTAGAACTACGACAGCATCCAGACCCACACCGACGAGAAGAGCACCATGGCAGAGATTTCAGTCGCTGACATCCGGAAGCTCCGGGAGCTCACCGGCGCTGGGATGAGCGACGTCAAGAAGGCGCTGGTCGACAACGCCGGGGACTTCGAGAAGGCCAAGTCCTGGCTGCGGGAGAAGGGCAAGGCACAGGTCGCCAAGCGTGCGGCACGCAGCGCCGCCAACGGCCTGGTCGAGTCCTACCTGCACCGGACCGGCCCGCAGCTCCCGCCTACCCTCGGCGTGCTCGTCGAGCTTCGCTGCGAGACGGACTTCGTGGCCAAGACCGAGGACTTCAAGCAACTCGCCCGCGATCTCGCGCAGCACATCGCCGCGGCGGACCCGCTGTATGTCACCGCCGAGCAGATCCCGAACGAGGTCCTCGAGGCGGAGCGAAAGATCTACGAGGCCGCGGCCCGCGAGGAGGGCAAGCCCGAGCAGGCGATCGCGAAGATTGTTGAAGGACGTGTCAACGGGTATGTGAAGAGTAGCGTGCTGCTTGACCAGCCATGGGTGAAGGACGGCAAGGTGACCATCCGAGCTCTGCTTGACCAGGCCGGCGCGTCGCTGGGTGAGAAGATCGAGGTCGGTCGGTTCTCCCGGTTCAACATCCGCCAGGCCTGAGCGTCGTCGGATCGCCGGCTCCCTGATCGGGCGGCCGGCGGCTCCGAGGCTTCTCGGTGGGTGCGGTGGTCCGGCACGCCACCGGCATCGGGATGGCCACGCCTCGAGATGACAAGATGATGCTTCCCGGCCCGGTCGGCGTGCCGTGTCGGCCCAGGTCAGCGGGGACGCCGTGGTAAGGCACACTGCATGCGGCGGCTGTGCGATCTCGGTCAGGCGAATCCGGGACCGGGCGGGACGGCTTCGCCTCTGGGACGACGAACTCGGCTGCGCTCGGCCGAACTGCGATGATAACAGGACCGGCGCCCGGTGGACGCCGGCGGACCAGGAACAGACGGAAGGAAATGCGGTGATCGACGACACGCTTCTCGAGGCCGAGGAGAAGATGGAGAAGGCGGTCTCGGTCGCCAAGGAGGACTTCGCGAACATCCGCACGGGGCGTATCACTCCCGCGGTCTTCTCCAAGATCCTGGTGGATTACTACGGCGCTCCGACACCGGTGCAGCAGCTCGCGTCGTTCCATATCCCGGAGCCGCGTATGGTGATCATTACGCCTTACGACAAGTCGTCTCTGGGGGCGATCGAGAAGGCTGTGCGCGATTCCGATCTCGGGGTCAACCCGAGCAACGACGGCACGATCATCCGGTGTGTTTTTCCGGAGCTGTCCGAGCAACGGCGTCGCGATCTTGTCAAGGTAACTCGGACTAAGGCCGAGGAAGCCCGGGTGAGCATCCGCAACGTCCGACGTCACGCCAAGGACACGATCGATCGGATCGTGCGGGACGGCGATGCCGGCGAGGACGAGGGCCGGCGGGGTGAGAAGGATCTCGACGAGGCAACCCACCGATACGTCGGGCAGGTGGATGAACTTCTTCGGCTCAAGGAATCGGATCTTCTCTCGGTTTGATCATTCCTGCGTCCGTTCTCGATGCCGGCCGCCTGCTCCGATGTTCGATTCCCATGGTCTCGGAATCGTCTGGACGGTCCCCGGATCCGCGCATGACGCGTGCGCGATGCGGCGGTCGCTGCCCACGGCCGGGCGGCCATGACGACTGTCGACGGCCGCGCGGTGGCTGAGTCCGGGTCATCCGCGCCGCCGGGATCCTCGCATGGGCCCGGTAATCCGCTTGAGTCCGGTAATCCCCGCGGGCCCGGTAATCACGGTCGGCCCGCCGGGATGGTGCCCCGGCCCTCACGTGCCGGCCGCAACCTGCCGGCCGCCATCGGTGTCGGCATCTTTCTCGGTGCCGTCATCCTCGTTCCGCTGTTCACCCTGCGGGTGATCTTTGTCGGGGTGATCAGTGTTGCGATGGCCCTGGGCACCCACGAGGTGGTCCGCGCGATCCGACTGACGCAGGTACGGGTTCCCCTGGTTGCCGGGGCGGCGGCCATGCCGGTCGTCGCGTACGTCGATGGGACCACCGGCCTGCTGCTGACTCTCGCCGGCACCATCGGCGTGGCGGCGCTGGTCCGTGCTTTCGGGCCGTCCACGGGTCTGCTCCGCGACGTCGCCGGCGCCGCCTTCGTGGCCGGCTACATCGGCTTTCCGGCTGGCTTCGCCGCGCTGCTCACCGAACCCTCCGATGGTCGCTGGCGAGTCGTCGCCTTTCTGGGAACGGTGGTGGCCAGCGACGTCGGTGGTTACACGGCCGGTGTCCTCTCCGGCGGTCGGCACAAGATGGCCCCTACCGTCTCCCCGGGGAAGTCGTGGGAGGGATTCGTCGGTTCGGCGGTGACCTGTGTGATCGTCGCCGGGATCGTGCTGGCCTGGCCGCTGGGGGCCGAGGCCTGGCAGGGCGTTCTGCTCGGGCTGGCGGTCGCGTGTACCGCGACGATCGGCGACCTGGGTGAGTCCCTGCTCAAGCGCGACATCGGCATCAAGGACATGAGCAGTCTGCTGCCCGGCCATGGTGGCCTGATGGACCGCTTGGACTCGTTGTTGTGCACCGCCCCGGTCGCCTGGCTTCTGATCACTTCCTTCCTGAACTGATCGGAACCGGGTTCAGCCGACCGGTCTCGCCTCTCGTGGGTCCCTTCGGACAGATCCGTGCATTCGTCTCGGTCGCGGTCACCTGGCAGACTGGATCCGCGATGACTGCCACGACCGCCGAATCCGGACGTCCGGACCAGCCCTCACCTGCCGAGGCGGGCTGGCCCGTGCGGCTGACGCTCACCCGGCGAGCGGGCCGAGTGCCGCGCCACCTCGCCGACCTGACCCGTCAGGAACGACGTGACGTCGCGGTGTCGCTGGGGCAGCCGGCCTTCCGCGCCGATCAGGTGGCCCGGCACTATTATGCCCGGTTGATCGCCGCCGATGAGCCCGAGGCGATGACCGACCTGCCGGAGCGGGACCGCCAGCCGCTCCTCGACGCCCTGCTGCCGAGGCTGCTCGTCCCGGTGCGGACGCTGAGCTGCGACGACGGTCTGACCCGCAAGACGGCGTGGCGGGCCGTGGACGGCGCATCTCTCGAGTCTGTGATCATGAGATATCCGGGTCGCGCGACGGTCTGTGTGTCGAGCCAGGCGGGCTGCGGCATGGGCTGCCCGTTCTGCGCCACCGGTCAGGGCGGGCTGACCCGCAACCTGTCGACCGCGGAGATCGTCGAACAGGTCGTGCACGCCGCCCGGGTTCTTCAGCGCCGTGAGCTCGCGGGCGGCGCGACCAGGTTGTCGAACGTGGTCTTCATGGGGATGGGCGAGCCGCTGGCGAACTACGCCGCGGTGATTGTCGCGCTACGCCGCCTCACCGCTCACCCTCCCGACGGGCGGGGCCTGTCGGCGCGCGGCCTGACGGTCAGCACTGTCGGCCTCGTTCCGGCGATCCGTCGCCTCGCCGGAGAGGGCCTGCCGGTGACTCTGGCGGTGTCCCTGCACGCCCCGGACGACGTTCTGCGGAACGAACTCGTCCCCATCAACACCCGTTGGCCGGTGGCCGAGGTGCTCGCGGCCGCCTGGGAGTACGCCGAGGTGACCGGCAGACGGGTAAGCGTCGAGTACGCGCTGATCGATGGGGTCAACGATGACGTGGAACGCGCCGACGCCCTCGCGGACCTGCTCGTAGGCCGGCTCGCGCATGTGAACCTCATTCCGTTGAATCCAACCGGTGGATCCTCATGGCGCGCCAGCGTCCCGGCCGGCCAGCGCGCGTTCGTCCGCCGGCTCCGTGACCGCGGCATCGTGACGACGGTGCGCGACACCCGGGGCCGGGAGATCGCGGCAGCCTGCGGACAGCTTGCGGCCGAGCCGGCCGGGAAGCCGGAGCGGACGGACCAGCCGGAGCAGGTCGGATCCGACCGTCCCGCCGAGTTCGGTGGCGCGGGGAGCGCGACGTCTGACGGTGACCGTGTCCTTCGGTAGTCCGACGAGCCGACGCCGGGGGGCCTCCCGCCCGGATATCCGGGCGACGAACACCGTATGGCTGCCGATCACGGCCGCTGCCGGGGTGTTGCTGCTGCTCCTGTGGTACGCGATGTCCCAGGAGCCGGGGCCGGCGAAGACCTCGGCGACCCAGGCCGCTCTCGGGGCGTCCGGCGGCCGTGCCGCCGGTGCCGCCGTGGCGTCGGCCATACCGTTGCCCACGGTCCCACCACCCCCCGAGAGCGGCTGCGTCACCGGGAAGACCCTGCCGTCCGGGATCGGTACCCGCACGCTGCGGGTGGGAGGAGCCGAGCGCGGCTACGTCCTCGCCGTACCGGCCGCGGGTCCTCGGGTCAGGCCACTACCGCTGATCTTCAATTTCCATGATCTGAACCAGGCGCCGGAAGATCTGGAAGCGTACACGCGGCTCGCCGATCAGGGGACGAAGGCGGGCTTCGTGGTCGCCGCCCCGATCGGGATGCAGGGGCGGTGGAACTTCACCAGATCGAAGGCGGTGGGACCCGACGACGTGCTCTTCGTCGGCGCGCTGCTCAACGACCTCGTCGGTCAGATGTGCCTGGAGGCGGGACGCGTCTTCGCCGTGGGCTACGCGGACGGCGCGAACATGGTGCTCACGCTGGCCTGCGCGCTGCCGGGCCGTCTTGCGGCGGCGGTGACCGTCGGGTCGAGCGTGCTGCCCGGCTCCTGCGCCAAGCCCGCCACCAACGTCCTGGAGATCCATGGGACCTCGGACCAGATCGCGCCGTATACCGGCGGAGGCGCTTCGCGGCCGGCCCCCTTCACCGGAGTCGTCGCCCAGCCCGTGGAGGACCGGCTCGCCCGGTACGCCTCCGCTCTGGGCTGCAGCGGAGCCCGCCAGACCTCCCGGGACACGGCTGCCTGGCAGCGCACCGTGTGGAGCGGCTGCCCAGCCGGCCATGACGTCGGGCTGTTGGCCATGCAGGGCGCGGGGCACACCTGGCCGGGGGCGCAGGCACGTCCGGCGCTGGGTCCGACCTCCGTCAGCCTGAGTGCCACCATCGTGGCGTTGACCTATTTCGGTTACACGCCTACGTCCGCGACGAGTGGCCTGCCCGGCCCTGCCGTCTCCGCCGGTCCCGCCAGCCCGGGCGTCGCCACCAGTCCGACTCCCGCGGCACCGGCGGCTGGATCCTCTGGACCCGCCGCATCCTCCGGACCCGCCACCACGTCGGCGTCGTCCGCCTCCCCGGATGCCATCCCCGGTGCCGAACCGTCCGGGCAGCCGGCAACCGGCGCCACACCTTCTTTCTCGCCCGGCCGGGGATGAGCAGACGTCGGAGCCGTCGTCGACGTGACCGACCGGGCCGACGTGCCACCCGGATCGGGGTGGCCGATCGGGGTGGGCGGCGACCGCAAAGTCCTGCCCACCAGACCTGACGAAACGTAGTTGTCACCGGACCCATTGCGCATCTTCGGGTGGCACCTGTCATGAACCAAACAGGGCGGTGCCGAGCGGTCGGTGGGCCTGAGAGAATGGGTGACGTGGTGGAGGCTTCGATCCTGCGTGAGGTTGTCCTGCTCGGGTCCACCGGTTCGATCGGAACCCAGGCGATAGATGTCGTACGCCGCAACCCGCAGCGGTTCCGGGTGGTGGCGTTGATGGGCGGCGGGTCCCGGGTGGACCTGCTCGCCGCTCAGGCACTGGACCTCGGCGTCCAGGCCGTGGGAGTGGCGGCGGCCTCGGCCGCTCAGGACCTCCAGTTGGCCTTCTTCGCCGAGGCGTCGCGGCGGGGCTACCGTCGGGGTGAGTTCCCCGTGCCAAAGATTCTCGCCGGTCCCGACGCCGCGAGCGAGATCGCGGCGTGGCCGTGCGACATCGTCCTCAACGGCATCACCGGCTCGGTCGGGTTGGCCCCGACGCTCGCGGCGCTGGCCGCCGGCCGGACGGTGGCGTTGGCGAACAAGGAATCGCTGGTCGCCGGGGGGCCGTTGGTGCTCGACGCGCTCGGTGGCGACCCCGACCGCCTGGTGCCGGTGGATTCCGAGCACTCCGCACTGGCGCAGTGCCTGCGGGGCGGGCGACGGGACGAGGTACGCAAGCTGGTGCTGACCGCCAGCGGAGGTCCCTTCCGCGGGCGCCGCCGCGACGAGCTTGCCGCCGTTACCCCGGAGCAGGCGTTGGCCCATCCCACCTGGGATATGGGACCCCTGGTGACGATCAACTCGGCGACCCTGATGAACAAGGGGCTCGAGCTGATCGAGGCGCACCTGTTCTTCGGGGTTCCCTACGACGACATCGAGGTCGTCGTGCACCCCCAGTCGTTGGTGCACTCGATGGTCGAGTTCACCGACGGCTCGACGATCGCTCAGGTCTCCCCGCCGGACATGCGGCTGCCCATCGCGCTGGCGCTCGGCTGGCCGGACCGGGTGGCGCAGGCGCAGCCGCCGATGGACTGGTCGCGGGCGCAGGCGCTCACCTTCGAACCGCTGGACGAGGTGGCGTTCCCGGCGGTGGAGCTCGCCCGCACGGCCGGGCGGCGCGGCGGCACCGCCCCCGCGGTCTTCAACGCCGCGAACGAGGAGGCGGTGGCCGCCTTCCTCGCCGGGCGGCTGCCCTTCATCCGTATTGTCGACCTGGTGGCCGAGGTCATCGCCGAGCACGAAGTGATCGATCATCCCAGCGTGGAGGAGGTGTTCGCCACCGAACGGGCCGCGCGGGCGGCGGCCGGGCGGCTGATCCGGCGCGAGACCGAACGGGACATGGTGTGAGTCGCCCCCCCGGCGCCGAGAGGGCGGTCTGATGGAGCTTCTCGGCATTGTGGCGTTCGCACTGGCCCTGCTGGTGTCGGTCGTCGCGCACGAGGCCGGGCATTTCGTGACGGCCCGGCACTACGGTATGAAGGCCTCCAAGTTCTTCGTCGGTTTCGGGCCGACTATCTGGTCCTGGCGACGGGGGGAGACCGAGTACGGCATCAAGGCCATTCCGGCCGGCGGTTTCGTCAAGATCGAGGGGATGACTCCGCTCGAGGAGATCGATCTGGCCGATGAACCCCGCGCCTTCCACAATGCGCGGGCGCGAGCCCGGCTCGTGGTCATGTCGGCTGGTTCTTTCGTGCATTTCGTCATCGCCATCGTGTTGGTCTACGGAGTGCTTGTCGTCCTGGGCACGACCACGATCAGCGAGTCGAGGGTCGGCGCGACGAGCTGCGTCGCCACGACCGCGACCTGTTCCGGACCGGGGCCGGCCGCGGCGGCCGGTCTGCGGCCGGGCGACCGGATCGTCAGCTTCGGCGGAGTTCCGGTCACGACTTGGGCGCAGTTCACCCGGCAGGTGCGTGCGCACGGAGCGGGGCCTGCGGTGATGGTCGTCGAACGGGACGGCCGCACCCTCACCCTCACGCCGAACCTGGTGGAGGTCAGGCGCGATCGGGAGACCGGGCAGGTGGGCGACGACCGGGTCGGCGCCTTGGGCGTCAGACCGGGAACCGAGACAGTGCACTACAACCCGATCGAAGCCGTGCCCCGCACCTTCGATGTCATCGGGTCCGGGTTCACCGGTATGTACGAGACGCTGACCGGCCGGATCGGTGATATCGCTAATATCTTCAGCGACGACCGCGACCCCCAGGGTTTCATCAGCGTGGTGGGAGCGGCGCGTATCGGTGGTGATGTGGTCTCGGCCGAGGGCAGTTCGGCCGTGGACCGGGTGCGGAATCTTCTCATTCTGGTCGCCGCGATCAATCTCGCGGTCGGAATTTTTAACCTGTTGCCCCTACTCCCGTTGGACGGCGGTCATATTGCCGTGCTGGGCTTCGAGCAGGCCCGGCATGGCCTACGCAGGCTCCGGGGTTATCGCGGTCCGGTACAGAAGGTGGATTTCGCCAAACTGTTACCAGCCACGTACGCCACGGTCGTCGTACTGCTCGGGTTCAGTCTGCTTGTCCTGTCCGCCGACATTGTCAATCCCATTCGCCTGAATCAGTAATTCCGTATGAACATGCGCGACGGTGTGCCTCCTGCCTCCTGCCTCCTGCAGCCGACAGGCCGAGTCAGTCGCACGTCGATCTTCGTCTCCGATTCGCCAGTGAGGACAACGTGACCGTAACTCTGGGCATGCCAACCGCTCCGGCCCGTCCGCTCGGCACGCGGCGGCACAGCCGGCAGATCCACGTGGGCAACGTCCCGGTCGGGGGTGACGCTCCGGTCTCCGTTCAGTCGATGTGCACCACGTTGACGTCAGACGTCAACGCCACGCTGCAGCAGATCGCACAGCTGACAGCGTCGGGATGCCAAATCGTCCGGGTCGCGGTGCCAAGCCAGGACGACGCTGACGCCCTCGCCGCGATCGCCCGCAAATCCCCGATCCCGGTGATTGCCGATATCCATTTCCAGCCCAAGTACGTCTTCGCCGCGATCGACGCGGGCTGCGCCGCGGTCCGGGTCAACCCCGGCAACATCAAGGCTTTTGACGACAAGATCGGGGAGATTGCTCGCGCGGCGAAGGCCGCCGGCGTTCCGATCCGGATCGGGGTCAACGCGGGTTCGCTCGACAAGCGGCTGTTGGCGAAGTACGGCAAGGCCACGCCGGAGGCGCTGACGGAGTCGGCCCTGTGGGAATGCTCGCTGTTCGAGGAGCACGACTTCCGTGACATCAAGATCTCGGTGAAGCACCACGACCCGGTCGTCATGATCCAGGCGTACCGGCTGCTCGCCCAGGCCTGCGACTACCCGCTGCACCTCGGTGTCACCGAGGCCGGGCCGTCCTTCCAGGGCACGGTCAAGTCCGCGGTCGCCTTCGGGGCCCTGCTCGCCGAGGGAATCGGTGACACGATCAGAGTGTCGCTGTCGGCACCGCCGGTCGAGGAGGTGAAGGTCGGCACCGCGATCCTGGAGTCCCTAGGACTTCGGCAGCGTAAGCTCGAGATCGTATCCTGCCCCTCCTGCGGTCGGGCTCAGGTTGACGTCTACACCCTTGCCAATCAGGTCAGCGCCGGTCTCGAGGGCATGGAGGTCCCGTTGCGCGTCGCCGTCATGGGCTGCGTCGTGAACGGGCCGGGCGAGGCCAGGGAGGCCGATCTCGGCGTCGCCTCCGGGAACGGCAAGGGTCAGATCTTCGTCCGAGGTGAGGTCGTGAAGACCGTTCCGGAGGCACAGATAGTGGAAACCCTCATTGAGGAAGCCATGCGGCTGGCCGAGGCGATGGCGCCGGACGGCACCCCGTCCGGCGAACCCTCGGTTTCCGTGGGTTAACGTTCGACCGGATGGGCCTACCTCTGCGGTCCGCGCCGACCCGTCTGCTTGACGACAGGGATCTTCCGGCCGTCCGCGAGCTCTTGGCCCGCAACCCGGTCGCCGATGTGTTCGTCGCATCTCGGGTCGAGGCGGCCGGGCTCGACCCGTGGCGTCTCGGCGCCGAGATGTGGGGGCACACCGTGGATGGCTGCCTGGTCGCTCTGTGTTATTCCGGCGCCAACCTCTGGCCCGTGGCGGCAGGCCCCACCTCGGCGAGACTGTTCGCCGAGCGGGCTCGCCTGCAGGGACGGCGCTGCTCGTCCATCGTCGGCGTCTCCTCCTCCGTGACGGCGATGTGGAAGCATCTGGAGCCGACCTGGGGGCGGGCCCGGGAGGTACGGGCCGACCAGCTCCTGCTCGTGATCGACCGCCCGCCGCGGGTCGCCCCAGATCCGGCGGTGCGCCCGGTGCGCCCGGACGAGCTGGACGTCATCCTGCCGGCCTGCATCGCCATGTTCACCGAGGAGATCGGGGTGTCCCCGGTGCTCGCTGACGGCGGTGCCCTCTACCGCGCCCGCGTCGCCGAGTTCGTCGGTCAGCGGCGTTCCTTCGCCCACATCGCCGACGGCCGGGTGCTGTTCAAGGCCGAGATCGGCGCCGTCGCGGGCGACGTCTGCCAGATCCAGGGCGTCTGGGTCGACCCGGCGCTGCGTGGGCGCGGCCTTGGCGCCGCGGGAACCGCGAGTGTGGTCGCGCTGGCGCGGGCCGCCTTCGCCCCACTGGTCAGCCTGTACGTCAACGACTTCAACCATGCCGCCCGCCGGGTCTACGACCGGGTGGGCTTCCAGCGGGTCGGGACCTTCGCGTCGATCCTGTTCTGATGTTGATCTTGTCCTGAGATCGATCCCGGTCTGAGACCATCCCGGACCCGCTCCGATGGTGTCCGGGGCCTCTTTGATCCCCAGCAATGTCCGTTTTGTCGGCTATGTGCATCTGGCCGGTCAAAGATATTGCAGAACGATGTCATCGCGATGAAGTCACATGGCCAGGATGGGCACCATCTGGCATGCTTACCATCCCGATGACTTCGATCGACATGCATGGCGCGGGCGTCAGCCTGCGTGAGGGGGTATCTATGAGACCGAGCAGACTGTGGCGTGCAGCGACGCCACTCATCGCCGCGGGGGCGCTCGTACTGGCGGTGGTGGGCTGCTCGAGTGACGACGGGGACTCCCAGACGGTCGCCTCGGACGGCCAGGTCACCGGCACCCTGCGGCTCGGGTACTTCCCGAACCTCACCCACGCGCCAGCTCTCTACGGCGTCGAGAAGGGGATCTTCGCCAAGGACCTCGGTTCTGGAGTCACGCTCAAGACGTCGACCTTCAACTCCGGCGTGCAGGAGGCGGAGGCGATTCTGTCCGGCGCCATCGATGCCGGCTATATCGGTCCCAACCCGGCGGTCAACAGCTTCATCAAGTCGCACGGGGAGGCGGTTCGGATCGTCTCCGGCGCCACCTCGGGTGGTGCGTCGCTGGTGGTCAAGCCTGAGATCACCTCCGTCGCGCAGCTCAAGGGCACCACGCTCGCCACCCCGAGCCTGGGCAACACCCAGGACGTGGCGTTGCGGTACTTCCTCAAGGAGAACGGGCTGAAGACCGACCCCCAGGGCGGGGGTGATGTCTCCATCAAGCCCCAGGACAACACCGTGACGGTGGACGCCTTCGCCAGCAAGGCCATCGACGGGTCCTGGGTGCCCGAGCCGATAGCCTCCCGGCTCGTCGCCGCGGGGGGCAAGGTGCTCGTCAACGAGGCCGACGAGTGGCCGGAGACCAAGGGCCAGTTCGTCACGACGGTGCTTCTGGTGAGCACGGACTACCTGAAGAAGAACCCGGAGATCGTCCGCCGGCTCATCACGGCGAACGTGGAATCGATCAACGCGCTCAACGCCGACCGTGACGCCGGCGCGAAGGTCACCAACACGGCACTGGGCAAGCTGAGCGGCAAGCCGCTGTCCGACAAGATCCTCACCTCGGCCTGGAAGGGGCTGACCTTCACTCCGGACCCGATCGCGGCGTCCCTGTTCACCTCAGCGAAGCACCAGGAGGAGCTCGGCCTCATCGAGAACCCGAAGCTCGACGGTCTGTTCGATCTGACGGTCCTCAACGAGATCCTCGCCAAGCAGGGCACACCGACGGTCTCCGACTCCTGACCCGCGGCACCCCCGGTAGCCGGGCCGGCTGAACCTCGGTCCGAGACCACAGGGCGACGACCGGACCGGGGTGTCGATCATCGATGCCCCGGCTTGGTCCATCCGTCCGTCCGTCCATGCACACCGGCCGCATACACCGCGACGGGGGAATGAACCATGACCGCTGTACTCACCGACACCGCTGTACTCACCGACACCGCGCTGCGCATCCACCGCGTCAGCCGGGTCTTCGGATCCGGGCCCGCCAGCGTCAAGGCGCTCGACAACGTCTCCCTGGATGTCCGGGCGGGCGAGTTCGTCTGTCTCCTCGGTGCGTCCGGCTGTGGGAAATCGACCCTGCTCGCCCTGATCGCCGGTCTCGACCAGCCCTCCGTGGGCGTCGTTGACACCACCGGCCGGCGGGTCGGGATGATGTTCCAGGATTCGGCGTTGCTGCCCTGGCTGACGGCGGGCGGCAACGTGGAGGTGCCGCTGCGGCTGCGGGGGATCGGCAAGGCCGAGCGGCGGGACCGGGTCGAGAGCCTGCTCGCGATGGTCCGGCTGGCCGGCCTGTCCGCGAAGCGCCCCCATGAGCTGTCCGGCGGCATGCGCCAGCGGGTGAGCCTGGCCCGGGCCTTCGCGCAGGAGGCCGACATCCTGTGCATGGACGAGCCGTTCGGTGCGCTCGACGCGATGACCCGCGATCTGCTCCACGACGAACTCGAACGGATCTGGCGGGAGACGGGGGTCACCGTCATCTTCGTCACCCACGATGTGCGCGAGGCGGTCCGGCTCGGTGACCGCATCGTGCTGCTGTCCTCCCGGCCCGGCCGGGTCGTGGAGATCTTCGACGTCGATATCGACCGCCCCCGCCGGCTCGACTCCACCCACGTTTCGGAGCTCGCCACCGAGGTGACCGCGCGGCTACGCGAGGAGGTTGGCCGCCATGGCCACTGACGTCAGCGTCCCCAGCCGTAAGAGTGCCGGGCGCGTCGAGGCCGGCGAGCCCCTCGACGTCGACGTGGCCCTCGCCGGCCTCGACGCGCTGGACATCCCGACCGCGCAACGGCGGCCGTTCGCGGCCCGCGCCTGGGCGGCCACCTGGCCGAAGCTCGGCGCTCTGCTCCTGTTCCTGCTGTTCTGGCAGATCGTCGTCTGGAGCGGCTGGAAGCCCAGCTATGTGCTGCCCGGGCCGGGCGAGGCGCTGGGCGAGTTCGTCGACCAGCTGGGCAGCGGACACTTCTGGGACGCTCTGGCCCGCACCCTGGTCCGGGCCCTGGAGGGATACGCCCTCGCCGTGCTCATCGGCACCGTGGTCGGGATCGCGGTGTCCCGCTTCGGGGTCCTGCGTACCGCGGTGGGATCGTTCATCACCGCGGTGCAGACGATGCCCTCGATCGTCTGGTTCCCGCTCGCCGTCCTGCTGTTCAAGCTCAGCGAGTCCGCGATCATGTTCGTGGTGGTGCTCGGGGCGGCGCCGTCGGTGGCCAACGGCGTCATCTACGGCGTGGACTACGTGCCGCCTCTACTGGTCCAGGTCGGCCGCAGCATGGGCGCGCGTGGTCTGTCCCTCTACCGGTACATCGTGGTACCGGCGGCCCTGCCCTCGGTGCTCGCGGGCCTGAAGCAGGGCTGGGCGTTCGCCTGGCGCAGCCTGATGGCCGGCGAGTTGCTGGTCATCGTTCCGGGGCATCCGTCCGTCGGGGCCGACCTGCAGAATGCCCGCGAACTGCTCGACACGGTCGGGGTACTGGCCTCGATGATCACGATCTTCGTGGTCGGGGTGCTCATCGATGCCGGATTCAACGCGGTGGACCAGCGGATGCGGCAGCGCCGTGGGCTGGTTGCGGAGGATACGACGGCGGTCCGGGCGGCTCGGCGTCGCCGGGGCGGCAGCGCCGGCGGGTCCGCCGCGGCTGGTACAAAGGAAGTGGCGGCGGTCGGAGCCGCCACCACGGCCACCTCCTCCGCCGACGGCGGCACGGACGCCCCCCATCCCGAGAGGGCTGGCTGAGGAAGTCCCCGATTCCCCGGCCGGCAGGTTCGTTGGCCGGCAGGCTCGTTCGACCGAGCCGGCGGCGGGAACAGCGCCCGTTGGCGCGGGGCCGCGCCTCGCCCGCTGCCGACCCGGCCCACCCATTCGGCGAGGACCGGCGGCAGAATGGATGCATGCAGATCTCCGCTCGCGCCGACTACGCATTGCGCGCACTCCTGACGTTGGCCGCGAGCAACGGTCGGCTCGTCAAGGGCGAGGCGCTTGCCGCGGCGCAGGATCTGCCGCTGCGCTTCCTCGAGAACATCCTCACCGATCTACGCCGGGCGGGGCTGGTCCAGAGCCGCCGGGGCGCGGACGGGGGATACCAGCTGAGCCTTCCTCCCGACCGGATCACCATCGCCACGGTGATCCGGGCGACCGACGGTCCGCTCGCCAGCGTGCGAGGCCGGCGTCCCGAGGACACGAACTACGACGGCGCGGCCAAGAACCTGCAGGATGTGTGGATCGCGGTTCGGGTGAACCTGCGGCGGGTGCTGGAGGCCGTGACCCTCGCTGACGTGGCGAGTGGTCAGCTTCCGGACATCGTGACCACCCTCGGCGGCGACCCCGACGCGTGGGTCACCCGCTGACGGGAGCGGCCCGCTTCCTGGAGCGGGCCCGGCCTCCCTGGACACCAGGTCACGTCCCCGGTAGCGCGCGGCTCGCGGCCGCCAGCGGCATGCCGGCCGCGATGCGGGCCCGCTGCGCGCGTACGGCGGTGCCGGTCAGCGCGTCCAGGGCCAGCGCACGGACGTCCCCGACGAGCACGGTGACGGCGTCGTGGGCCGCCATGGCGCAGGCGTCCTCGATCCTGGCCAGGAGGGCCAGTGCCGCCCCGATTCCCTCCGGTGCGACGGGGAGTCGATAGGCGGGCAGTGCCGGTGGCGCCTCCCCGCCGCGGGCCCGGATCGCGGTGATGAGGTCGTCGCGCAGCGCCTGGTGCGCCAGATAGCTCAGTCGTGCGAGCTCGCGCGCCTGCGCCGCGGCCGGGCCGAGCGGCGCGAGGGCACCTCCCGCCGCCGCGGCGGCGTAGACGGCGGCATACGTGGCCGTGAGCATCGTGACCAGCGCCGCGACACCCGCGGGATCCGGGTGGTCGGTTGCGGCGGTCGATTCCGTGGGGGTCGCCGACGCCGGATCGCCCGGTGGTGTGCCGGCGGTCATCCGGACACCCGGCTCGCAGAGAGGGCCAGCAGCTCCGCATGTGCGGTCCCGGCGGCGCACATGCTCGCCAGCAGGGACGCGAGCGGACCGCCCGCGCGCAGGCAGTCGGTGCGGGCCGCGTTCGTCGCCGCACCCTCCATCCCGGTCAGGGAGGCGATGGTGGCGGCGCGGGCCGTGGGTGACTCGTCGACGAGCTGCGCCGTTCCCGCCGTCCCGGCGCCGTCGCGCCCGATCGTCCGGGTCGGCATGGCCGCCTGGGTCGGTATGGCTGCCTGGGCCGGCGTGGTCGGTGCGGAGCCCGGGAACTGTTCGGCCAAGGTCCGGAGCTGGACTTCGTGATGGGCCCGCAGCGTGTCGAACAGGGGACGCAGGGACGGGTGGCGCTCGGCCGCCGTCCGGTATGCCGCGGCCAGCGCGGTCGCCCGGACGGCGGCGGCCCTCGCCGCCCGGCGGTCGTCGCCGCCCAGGCCCACTGCGGGACCGGTCCGGTTCGTCGCGACCGTGGTGCTGCACCCGGCGGCCTCGAATCCGGTAAATCCGGCAAATCCGGTGAGGGTGAGGCCGGTCAGCCCGGCGAGGACCCGTCGTCGGGAGGCGTGGGTGAGGTTCGCCGGATCCACCGTCGCAGCTTCGCACATCCCCTGCTGTCGTCCGGATCGCCGTGTGGTCCGCGCGGCCTGATCCGGTTACCCCCGGGTCGCGACGGACTCCGGTCGGGGCGGACGTAGGCTATGGATCTCACCCGGGATGCCGTTCGCCCCTGTGACGGCCCAGCCCGGCGGGACCGTCGGCGGTCGGTCCTCGTTGTTCGACGGTGCCGCAGGTCGGGTCGACGAGGGTCGCACGGCTTGATGGCGCCGGCCGAACCTGGGTATCGCCCCCGGGAGATGACAATGTGGCGGCCGGCCTACGGCGTGGGGAGCGGCGTCGTGGGTCCGGCGGATGATCAGGCATCGCGGATGCGGGAAGGGACGGTCGAAGTGGCAGGGGCGGGGGAGGCCGGCCGCGCGCGCGACCGGAGCCCATCCGGATCGGCCCGCGGGCGCGGCGGCGTTCGGACGGCGCTGCGGGCTCGGCTGGCGGCCGGCTTCGCCGACGCGGGTTTCGATCTCGAGGATGTGACGGTGGCACGGGCCGGATCGCGCAGCGTGGTGCGGGTGGTGGTGGACCGCGACGGCGGAGTCGACCTGGACGCGGTCGCGGACGCCAGCCGGCTCGCCTCCGAGCTGCTCGACGCCGCCGAGACCAACGGCCAGGGCCTGGTCGCCGGGCCTTATGTTTTCGAGGTCACCTCACCGGGCGTCGAACGGCCGCTGACCGAGCCTCGGCACTGGCGCCGCGCGATCGGCAGGCTTGTCACGGTATGTGATCGAGACGGCATCGTTCTCGCCGGGCGTGTCCTCTCCGCCGACGAATCGGGGGCGGACCTGGCGGTGGCGACGGATCCCGCGCGGCCCGGACGCCCCCCGCGCCGGCGGCTTGCGCGGGTGACCTTCGCACAGGTGGCCCGGGCTACTGTCGAGGTCGAGTTCTCGGCCGAGGCGTATGATGATCTTTCTGTCGAGTCGGTGGAGACGCCGTCTTCGTCCGCCGCGTTGGTGGAACCCGGCGAGACAGCCGATCTCGGGTCTGGGGAGCCGAGCGACGATCTTCCGGCGGCGCCGGGGAGGGAATCCTAATGACGACGGCCGGGAGGCCGGCCCCCGGGGCGCGGCCGGTAAGGAGATGACCCGGTGAAGCTCGACGTGGCCGCGCTGCGCGGAATCGAGCAGGAGAAGGACATTGCCTTTGACACCTTGGTGCAGGCGATGGAGACGGCACTGCTGACGGCCTATCACCACACGGCCGGGTCCGCGCAGGACGCCCGGGTGGTGATCGACCGGACGACCGGAGATGTCTCCGTCCTCGCCCGGGAACGGGGTCCGGACGGCACCAGCCGGGAGTACGACGACACCCCGGCGGACTTCGGGCGGATCGCGACTATGACCGCTAAACAGGTGATCATGCAGCGGCTGCGCGAGGCCCAGCAGGAGGTCACCTACGGCCAGTACGCTGACCGGGAGCACGAGATCGTCTCCGGTGTGGTGCAACATCACGAACAGCGGGCCGGCTCCAGGGTCGTGCTCGTCAATCTCGGCACCGTCGAGGGTGTCCTGCCGCCGGCCGAGCAGGTTCCCGGCGAGCGGCTCGAGCACGGTGACCGGATCAAGTGTTATGTGGTGCACGTCGCGCGGGGGCAGCACGGACCCACGGTGACGTTGTCCCGCACCCATCCCGAGCTGGTGAAGGGGCTGTTCCGGCTGGAGGTGCCCGAGGTCGCCGACGGCACCGTGGAACTCGCCGCGATCGCCCGCGAGGCTGGGCATCGCAGCAAGATAGCGGTGCGGTCCCGGGTGGCCGGGGTCAACCCCAAGGGCGCGTGCATCGGGCCGATGGGCAGCCGGGTGCGTGCCGTCATGGCCGAGCTGCGGGGCGAGAAGATCGACATCGTCGACTGGTCGGCCGACCCGGCAACCTTTGTCGGGAGCGCGCTGTCCCCGGCCCGGGTGGCCCGGGTCGAGGTGACGGACCCGGCGAGCCGCTCGGCGCGGGTGGTGGTGCCCGATTACCAGCTGTCGTTGGCCATCGGTCGCGAGGGGCAGAACGCCCGGCTCGCCGCCCGGCTGACGGGGTGGCGCATCGACATCCACTCTGACACCGAGGACTCCGGCGAGGGCGGTGGGAGCGGATCCGAACGGGGCTCCGCTGGTGCGCCTCGACGATCGGGACCAGCTGCGGTACCGTGGCGATCGCCTGCCGCGGGTGGCCATTCTCGGGGCCGAGCGGGATAGACTTGCGATGGCGCGTCGTGCGGAGCCCGTTCGTACCTGTGTCGGATGTCGAAGCCGTGCGCCGAGTTCTGACCTACTGCGTATCGTTGTAGAAGGCGGCGAGCTTCTGCCGGATGCTCGTCGTCGGATGCGCGGTCGGGGTGCGTACGTGCATCCCGATCTTGCATGCCTCGATCTCGCGGAGCGTCGCAAGGCGTTCCCACGAGCATTGCGGGTGTCGGGCCCGCTCGGATCGAAGCAGGTCAGGCTGTATCTGGAGCGGCTTTGCCCGCGGTAGCCGGTCCCTCCGGGGCCGGTCCGCCGTAGTCGCGCCAGGCACAGGGAGATATCAGGCACAGGAGATACCAGGTAAAGATGGATGGATGGAACGGGCGGACCGCGGCAGCGGGCCGGCCGGGTCAGACGGAGTGGGTACCCGCGCCAGCGGCACCCCCTCCCACAGGCGGCGCCAACAGACGTCGACAGGGAAGTCAGGTCGAGACAGCGATGACCGCTCAATGAGCACCCAGCCATGATCACGACCAGCAGGTAGCGAGGTCACGCGGGCACGGACCGCGGGCCGAACGAAGGAGCACCGTGGCAGGAAAGGCCCGCGTACACGAGCTCGCCAAGGAGCTTGGTGTCGACAGTAAGACCGTGCTCGCCAAGCTCAAGGATCTCGGTGAGTTCGTGAAGTCCGCTTCGTCCACTGTCGAGGCACCCGTCGTCCGCAAGTTGAAGGAAGCGTTCCCCGCCGACGGCGCACCCACCTCCCCGGGCCGGACCACCGGCCGTCCGGGACCGCCGGGCAGCGGTGCCCGTCCGACCTCGCCGCCCCGTCCTGGTCTGGCGCCGCGGCCCGGTCCGCGTCCGGTTCCCGGGCGGCCTGGTCCCGCCGGCCGGCCTGGTCCAGTGACCCCGGCGCCGTCGCCCGCGTCCCCGCCGGTACCGGCCTCGTCGGTGCAGGCTTCCCCGGTGGAGGCCTCGCCGACGTCTGCACCCGCCGCTCCCCGTCCGGCCGCGGCCTCCGCCGTACCCGCGCCGCCGCTGCCGTCCGCGCCGTCCGCCCCTTCCGGGCCGCGACCCGGGCCGAGCGTTCCGCGTCCCGGTGCACCGCAGGGCGGTGGCCGCCCGCGTCCCGGCACCCCGGTTCCTCCCTCGGGTCCCACCGCTGGCGGTCCCACCCCCGGCGGCCCCCGGCCTGGCCCGCGCCCCGGACCCCGGCCGGCTGCGCCCGGTAACAACCCCTACACGACGCCGTCCGCCGGGCCCCGTCCATCCGCTGGGCCGCGCCCGTCCGCTGGGCCGCGCCCGTCGGCCGGTCAGTCGGGTCCGCCGTCGGCGTCCACTCCCCGGCCCAGCGCCCCGGGGCCGGGCACCCCCAGGCCAGGCACCCCCCGGCCGGGTGGACCGCGACCCGGTGGCGCCGGCGCCGGTGGTCCACGGCCCACTCCCGGCGGGATGCCGCCACGCCCCGGTGGCCCACGGTCCGGAGCGGAGGGTGGCATGCCGCCCCGCCCAGGTGGCACCGGGGGGCCGCGCCCCAACGCGAACATGTTCCAGCCTCGACCCGCCGGTGGCCCTCCCGGGCGCCCGGGAGGTGGGGGCGCTCCTGGTCGTCCCGGTGGCGGCGGTCCGCGTCCCGGCGGATTCGCCGGGCGGGGTGGCGCGCCCGGTCGTCCCGGTGGCAGCGGCGGCGGTGGCGGTGCGCCCGGTCGTCCCGCGGCCGGCGGCCGTGGCCGCGGTGGGACCACGGCGGGCGCTTTCGGCCCCGGTGGCCGTGGTCGCCCCGGTCGCCAGCGCAAGTCCAAGCGCGCGAAGCGGCAGGAATGGGAGAGCGGGCTCGAAGCGCCGCGCATGGGCGCGATGGTGCCCCGCGGCAACGGGCAGGCCATCCGGCTTCCGCGTGGCGCCTCACTGGCCGATTTCGCCGACAAGATCGATGCGAACCCGGGCGCTCTGGTCCAGGTCGTGTTCACCCAGCTCGGCGAGATGGTCACCGCGACCCAGTCCTGCACCGACGAGACGCTGCAGCTGTTGGGCGTCACGCTCGGTTACGAGGTCCAGATCGTCAGTCCGGAGGACGAGGACAAGGAGCTCCTCGAGAGCTTCGACCTCTCCTTCGGCGGGGAGTACGGCGACGACGTCGAGCTCAGCTCCCGGCCGCCGGTCGTGACCGTCATGGGTCACGTCGATCATGGTAAGACGAAACTGCTGGACGCCATCCGCTCCACCGACGTGGTCGGGGGCGAGGCCGGTGGTATCACCCAGCACATCGGTGCCTACCAGGTGCGGGCCAAGGTCGACGGCGACGAGCGTCCGATCACCTTCATCGACACTCCGGGCCACGAGACCTTCACCGCCATGCGGGCCCGCGGTGCGCAGGTGACGGACATCGTGGTCCTGGTCGTGGCCGCCGACGACGGGGTGAAGCCGCAGACCATCGAGGCGCTGAACCACGCCCAGGCGGCCGGCGTCCCGGTCGTGGTGGCGGTCAACAAGGTCGACAAGGAGGGCGCCGACCCGGCCAAGGTACGGGGCCAGCTCACCGAGTACGGCCTGGTGGCGGAGGAGTACGGCGGCGACACGATGTTCGTCGACGTCTCCGCCCGCAACCGGACGAACATCGACGGCCTGCTCGAGGCGATCGTCCTGACCGCCGACGCCTCCCTGGACCTACGGGCTCCGACCGAGGTCGAGGCGCAGGGTGTCGCCATCGAAGGCCGGCTTGACCGGGGCCGGGGTCCGGTGGCGACCGTGCTGGTCCAGCGCGGCACGCTGAGGGTCGGTGACTCGGTCGTCGCCGGCGAGGCGTTCGGTCGGGTTCGGGCGATGCTCGACGAACACGGTGGTCAGGTGGTCGAGGCGGGCCCGGCCCGGCCCGTCCAGGTCCTGGGGTTCACCAGCGTTCCCGACGCCGGTGACAACTTCCTGGTGGTGCCCGAGGACCGAGTGGCCCGTCAGATCGCCGAACGTCGTCAGGCCCGCGAGCGTAACGCGGAGCTGGCGCTGAGCCGAGGCCGTCCGACATTGGAGACGATCCTCGAGCGGATGAAGGAGGGCGAGAAGACCCAGCTCAACCTCATCCTCAAGGGCGATGTGTCCGGTTCGGTCGAGGCGCTCGAGGACGCCCTACTCAAGATCGATATCGGCGACGAGGTCGGTCTGCGGATCATCGACCGTGGGGTCGGTGCGATCACTGAGACCAACGTGATGCTGGCGTCGGCTTCCGACGCGGTCATCATCGGCTTCAACGTCCGGCCGCAGGGCAAGGCGACGGAGTTGGCCGACCGTGAGGGCGTCGAGGTCCGCTACTACTCGGTGATCTACCAGGCCATCGAGGACATCGAGAACGCCCTGAAGGGCATGCTCAAGCCCGTCTACGAGGAAGCGCAGCTCGGTACCGCCGAGGTTCGCGAGGTCTTCCGCGTGCCGCGGATCGGCAACGTGGCCGGCTGTCTGGTCCGTTCCGGCGTCATCCGGCGGAACACCAAGGCCAGGCTCATCCGCGACGGCGTCGTCGTGGCCGACAACCTCACGGTCGAGTCGCTCAAGCGTTTCAAGGACGACGCGACGGAGGTCCGCGAGGGCTACGAGTGCGGTATCGGTCTCGGGTCGTTCAACGACATCAAGATCGATGACGTGATCGAGACGTTCGAGCAACGGGAGGTTCCCCGCGCCTGAGCACGCCCGCGACCGGTGACGATCGAGCTGCCTGCTCGATCGTCACCGGCGGTGTGTGCCCGGCGGCGGGAGACGACCATGTGGATCGGAACCCTCAACCTTGATCTGCTGCTCGGTGACGTGCACTCGTTGAAGGAGAAACGGTCGGTGGTGCGGCCGATCGTGGCGGAGCTGCGTCGCCGTTTCGCCCTCAGCGTGGCCGAGACCGGCCATCATGATCTGTACCGGCGAGCCGAGATCGGGATGGCGGTCGTCGCCGCGGACCGGGCGCACTGCGTTGAGGTCCTCTGTTCCTGCGAGCAGCTGGTGGCCCAGCGACCGGACGTCGAGGTGCTCGCCGCGCGGGCGCGCTACTTCTCGGCGGACGACGCGGACGACGAACCGCATGCACCCGGCGAACCGCACACACCCGGTGCATCTGCCGCGGTGAGCGTGCCGCCGACGGGACCGGCGAACGAGGAGGTGGACGGTGGCTGATCCGGCCCGGGCACGGCGGCTGGCCGTGCGTATCCGCGAGGTCGTGGCGTCCATGCTGGAGCGTGGCGTCAAGGATCCTCGACTCGGCATGGTGACCGTCACGGAGGTGCGGCTGACGCCGGATCTGGTCGACGCGACGGTCTTCTACACCGTCTACGGCGATGAGACGGCGCGGCAGGCGTCGGCCCAGGCGCTCGAATCCGCTCGGGGGCTGCTGCGCAGCCAGGTCGGCCGGGCCACGGGGGTGAAGGTGACCCCGACGCTCACCTTCGTTCATGACCGGCTTCCCGACGACGCCCAGCATCTGGAGAAGCTGATCAGCGTTGCCCGGGAACGCGACGCGTATCTGGCCGAGGTCCGTCGGGATGCTCGCCCGGCGGGCGACGACGATCCCTACCGCCGGCCGCGCTCCGCCACCGACGAGCCGGATGAGCCCGATGAGCTGGGCGAGCTGGATGAGGTGGGCGAGTATGGCGGGACGGCCCGGCAGGAGGGATGACGGGTACGGGCCCGGGACACCGCGGTGACAGGCACGAGACAGCGGCGATGGGAACTGACGATGAGCGATGCGACCGATCTCGTGGACCCGTCGGCGGCGCCGGTCAGCCGCTCCTGCCCGGGCGGTGCCGGTCCGACCGGTGATTTCCAGGCCGCGGTGACCGCACTGACCGGCGCGATCGACGCCGGTGACGACATTCTGCTGATCGCCCACGTGAACCCCGACGGGGACAGTCTCGGATCGGCGTTGGCGCTGGGGCTCGCGCTGCGGTCGCTGGGCGGAAGACCGCGGGTATCCTTCGACGCCGATCCCTTCGTCGTTCCCCGGGTGCTTCGCTTCCTCGCCGGTCAGGATCTGTTGGTGGCTCCCGAGGCCGTCACCGGCCGGCCGGGTCTCGTGGTGACCCTGGATGCCGGCAGCCGGTCCCGGCTGGGCAGGCTCGCCAACACCACGGCCGGTCGCCGGGTCCTGGTCGTCGACCACCATGCCTCCAACACCCGGTTCGGCGATCTCAACCTGGTCGACCCCGAGGCGGCCTCGACCAGCGCCATGGTCGTCGACCTCATCGATGCCCTGGGCGTGCGGCTCGACCGGGACATCGCGACAGCGATCTACACCGGTCTGGTGACCGACACGGGATCGTTCCGTTTCGCCGCGACGACACCGGCGGTGCACCAACTGGCCGCCCGGCTGCTGGCCACGGGCATCCGTCCCGACCTGATCAGCCGTGCCCTGTGGGACACCCACCGCTTCGGCTATCTCAAGCTACTCAGGGAGGTTCTCGACCGCGTCCGGCTGGAGCCCGAGTACGACCTCGTCTGGTCCTGGTGCAGCCAGGCCGATCTGCGCGCCGCGGGACTGGAGTACGACGAGATCGAGGGGCTCATCGACACGGTGCGCACCGTGTCGGAGGCCGAGGTCGCCCTTGTCTGCAAGCAGGATGGTGACGTCTGGAAGGTCTCGGCCCGTTCCAAGGGGGACGTCGACGTCGGCGCGGTCTGTACGGCTCTCGGTGGTGGCGGCCATCGCTTCGCCGCCGGATTCTCCCGCGGGACGACGCTCGACGAGCTGATGGGCGTGCTCCGGGACGCGCTGGCGCAGGCTCCGCGCCTGGGAGGCCCGGGGAACGCGGCCCGGAGCCCGCGGTGAGCACCCGGGGGGGATCCACCCGGGGACCCGCGCGGCCGGGGGGAGCCGCATCCCGCCGGGGATCCGGGACCGGTCCCGGGCCACAGGTCGACGGGCTCGTCGTCGTGGACAAGCCGGCCGGCTGGACGTCGCACGACGTCGTTGCCAGGGCGTGGCGCATTCTCGGGCAGCGCCGGATCGGCCACGCGGGCACCCTCGATCCGATGGCGACGGGTGTGCTGGTGCTGGGAGCCGGCCGGGGAACCCGCCTGCTCGGGCATCTCGCCCTCACCGGCAAGGCGTACGACGCCACGATCCGGCTCGGCCGGACTACCACGACCGACGACGCCGAGGGCGCGCCGGTCGAGGACCGTCCGGTGGACGTCGACGCCGACCGGCTCACCCGGGCCATGGCCGCCCTCACCGGGGTGCTCGACCAGGTTCCCGCCAGCGTGAGCGCGGTCAAGGTGGGCGGGGTACGCGCGTACGCCAGGGTCCGGGCCGGCGAGGTGGTCGATCTCGCCCCACGCCGGGTGACGGTCCACCGCTTCGACCTGCTGGCGCGGCGGGCCGCGGGCGATGGGGCGGTGGACCCGGCCGGAACCGATCTGGAGGTCACGGTCGGTTGCTCCAGCGGAACGTACGTGCGGGCGCTCGCCCGTGATCTCGGGGCGGCGTTGGACTGCGGGGCGCATCTGACCGCCCTGCGGCGCACCGCCGTTGGTCCCTTCGACCTGGCGGGCGCAGTGACTCTCGACACGTTCGCCGAGCTGGGGCCGCGGGCGGTCACGTCGCTGACCGACGCGGTCGCGGCCGGCTTCCCGCGCCGCGACGTGACGGCGGAGGCGGCGGCGGACGTGTCCCATGGCCGGCGGTTGCCCCCGGTAGGACGGCCGGGCACGTACGGCGTCTTCGGTCCCGACGGGACCGTGCTGGCCCTGGTCGAGGAGACTGAGCGTGCGGTCCGGTCGCTCGTCGTCTTCGCCCCGGTCTAGTCTGGCGGCACCCGGCCGGGGCTCGGCGGCCCGACAGCGCCCCACGAGAATGTCCTAGGCTTCGCACGTGCGAACGTGGCGAGGGGCGGAGAACACGCCTGTCGAGTGGCGGGGCGGGGTCGTCACGATTGGCTTCTTCGACGGGGTGCACCTCGGGCACCGGCAGATCATCGGCCGGGCGGTTCGGCTGGCGCGGGAACGCGGTGAGCGTTCGCTGGTGTTGACCTTCGACCCGCATCCCGGTGAGGTGCTGCGACCCGGCAGCCATCCCGCCCTGCTCACGACGCTGCGTTTCAAGGCCGAGCTGTTGGCCGGAACCGGGGTGGACGCGCTCTGCGTCGAGCCGTTCACGCTGGAGTTCAGCCGGGTCTCCCCGGCCGACTTCGTGCACGGGATACTGGTCGAGCGGCTGCGGGCGAGCGTGGTCGTGGTGGGGGAGAACTTCACCTACGGTCACCGGGCCGCCGGGACGCTCGCGACGCTGTCGGAGGCGGGCGCCCGGGAGGGATTCGAGGTCGACGGGGTCCGTCTCGTCCGCTCCGGCGAGCAGGTGCTTTCCTCGACGGCGATCCGTGCCCGGGTGGCCGAGGGCGACGTAGCGGCCGCGGCGGCCGCGCTGGACCGGCCGCACCGGGTCGAGGGTGTCGTCGTGCACGGCGACGCGCGTGGCCGCACCATCGGCTATCCTACGGCGAACATCCAGGTGACGCCCTGGGCCGCCGTTCCGGCGGACGGCGTGTACGCGGGCTTTGCCTGCTGGTCCGGCCGCCGTCAGCCCGCCGCCATCTCGATCGGCACGAATCCGACGTTCGAGGGACGCGACCGGCGCGTCGAAGCGTTCCTCCTGGACTTTGACGAGGATCTCTACGGCGAGTACATGGCCTACGAGTTCACCCATCGGCTGCGTCCGACCCTGCGCTTCGACTCGGTGGCCGAGCTCGTCACCCAGATGGCCGCCGATGTGGAGGCCACCCGCGCGGCAACCCTGCTCGTCTGAACTCGTCTGAACTCGGCTCACTCCGCCGGGGGCCGAGCGGTTCCCCTCGGGTTGATAAGCTTCCCGGTCAGGCGGGTGCGGTGTGTCCGGACCGGACGGCGATGATGCCGAGGTCCGGTGATCGGTCCGGGTGGGGAAGACCCCGGACGCGCGCCGTCCCGAAACAGAAGGAGAAGGTGGAGCGTGCCGCTCGCGAGCGACGTCAAGCAGAAGATCATGTCCGATTACGCCACCGTCGAGCGGGACACGGGCTCGCCTGAGGTGCAGGTCGCGATGCTGACTCGTCGGATCAGTGACCTGACCGAGCATCTCAAGGCGCATAAGCACGATCACCACAGCCGCCGCGGTCTGCTGCTGCTCGTCGGCCGTCGCCGACGGCTGCTGAACTACCTGGCGAAGACGGATATCAACCGATACCGCGCTCTGATCGAGCGACTCGGGCTACGGCGATAGCGCGAAGAGGGAGCGGCCCGGGCGGGACGCTCCCTCTGACGCATTGGGGGTAAGTACCGAATGCGTCGAGCCGTCGGCGGAGTCGTCCGCTCGGCGGTGTGGAGGACCTGGCCGGGTCCATGGTGGTGCGAGCCGCCGGTCCTCGGTCGTGGTCGCCGGGATGGGTACGGGCACCGGACCCGGGGGCTTCGACTGAGCACCGGCATCCTCGTTGGCATGGACCCGGCCGCAGAAGAGGATCGGCCGCGTGGATCCGGCCGAGGAAGAGGATGGAGTGGTTCGAGTGGACGACTCGATACATGCGGCCGAAGCGGTCATCGCGACCCCGGCCGGAGACCGGACGGTTCGGTTCGAGACTGGGCGTCTCGCCAAGCAGGCCGCTGGCTCGGCCGTCGCCTACCTGGGCGACACGATGGTGCTCTCGGCGACGACGGTTAGCAAGCAGCCCAAGGAACAGCTCGACTTCTTCCCGCTGACGGTGGATGTCGAGGAGCGGATGTACGCGGCCGGGCGCATCCCCGGCTCGTTCTTCCGGCGGGAGGGCCGCCCCAGCGAGGACGCGATCCTCACCTGCCGGCTCATCGACCGGCCGCTGCGGCCGTCGTTCGCCAAGGGGCTGCGCAACGAGATCCAGGTCGTGGCCACCGTGCTCGCCCTGGATCCCGACACCCTTTACGATGTGGTCGCCATCAACGCGGCCAGCGCGTCGACGACGCTGTCTGGCCTGCCCTTCACCGGGCCGATCGGCGCGACCCGGGTCGGGTTCGTCGATGGCGAGTGCATCGCCTTCCCGACCCATGCGGAGCTCGCTCGGGCGACCTTCGACATGGTCGTGGCCGGTCGGGTGATCGAGGACGGCTCGGACGTCGCGATCATAATGGTGGAGGCCGAGGCGACCCCGGGCACGGTCGAACTGCTCGCGCACGGCGCGCCGGCTCCCACCGAGGAGGTCGTGGCCGCGGGCCTCGAGGCGGCGAAGCCCGCCATCCGTGAGCTCTGCCGGGCCCAGAACGAGCTGGCCGCGCTCGCCGCGAAGCCCGCCCGGGAGTTCCCCGTCTTCATCGACCATCACGACGACGTGCTGGACGCGCTGTCCGCGGCAATCGGCGACGAGCTGTCCGCCGCGCTGCGCATCCCCGGCAAGGCTGAGCGCGAGAACGAGCTCGACCGGGCCCGCCAGCTCGCGGCCGAGAAGGTGGCCTCCCAGTTCGAGGGGCGGGAGAAGGAGATCGGCGCCGCCTACCGGGCACTGACCAAGAAGCTCGTCCGCTCCCGCATCGTGACCGAGGGCGTGCGCATCGACGGTCGCTCGACAACCGAGATCCGCGCGCTGTCAGCCGAGGTCGACTACATCCCGCGGGTACACGGCTCGGCGCTGTTCGAGCGGGGCGAGACGCAGATCCTCGGCGTCACGACCCTGGCCATGCTGCGCATGGAGCAGACGGTCGACACGCTCAACCCCGACCGCACCAAGCGGTACATGCACAACTACAACTTCCCGCCGTACTCCACCGGCGAGACCGGCCGCGTCGGTTCGCCGAAGCGCCGAGAGATCGGCCACGGGGCACTCGCCGAGCGGGCCCTGCTCCCGGTGCTGCCCAGCCGCGAGGAGTTCCCCTACGCGATCCGGCAGGTATCCGAGGCGCTGGGTTCGAACGGGTCGACGAGCATGGGCTCGGTGTGCGCGAGCACCCTGTCTCTGCTCAACGCCGGGGTACCGCTTAAGGCGCCGGTCGCCGGGATCGCGATGGGCCTCATCCACGCCGACGACTCCTACGTCACCCTGACCGACATCCTCGGGGCCGAGGACGCCTACGGGGACATGGACTTCAAGATCGCCGGCACCCGGGACTTCGTCACCGCGCTCCAGCTCGACACCAAGCTCGACGGCATCCCGGCCTCGGTCCTCGCCGCGGCGCTCCAGCAGGCGCGCGGGGCGCGGCTCGCGATCCTTGACGTGATGGCCGAGGCCATCGGCAGCCCGGACGAGATGTCCGCTCACGCCCCGCGGGTCATCTCCGTCAAGATCCCGGTGGACAAGATCGGGGAGGTCATCGGACCCAAGGGTAAGATGATCAACCAGATCCAGGCGGACAGCGGTGCCGAGATCACCGTCGAGGACGACGGGACGATCTACATCGGCGCGGTGGACGGTCCGTCGGCGGAGTCCGCCCGGTCGGCGATCAACGCGATCGCCAACCCGCAGATGCCCGAGGTCGGCGAGCGTTATCTGGGGACGATTGTGAAGATCACCAATTTCGGGGCCTTCGTCTCGCTCACCCCGGGCCGGGACGGCCTGCTCCACGTCAGCAAGCTCAAGACACTCTCCGGCGGTAAGCGGGTGGAGAAGGTGGAGGACGTCCTGACGGTGGGTCAGAAGCTCCAGGTCGAGATCACCGAGATCGACAGCCGCGGGAAGATCAGCCTGTCCCCGAGCGCCGAAGCCGCCGAAGCCGCCGACGCGGCGGTCGCCGCCTCCTGACGGCCCGTCGTGTCCGACACTCCCACGCCCGACCTGACCTGCTCCGCGGGGACCGCCGGCGCGCCGCGGAACAAGCCGGTTCCCGGCTCCCGGGCCGCGCACCTGCTCGCTGGCGGGGTCGGTGGCGAATCGTTGCTGGACGGCGCGGTGCGCCGCACCGTGCTCCCCGGCGGTCTGCGGGTCATCACCGAGCGGGTCCCCGGGGTGCGCTCGGTCGCGATCGGCGTCTGGGTCGGGGTGGGCTCGCGCGACGAGACGCCGGTGACCGCCGGATGCTCCCACTACCTGGAGCACCTGCTGTTCAAGGGCACGCCCAGCCGGGACGCGTTGACCATCAGCGCGTCGGTCGAGGCGGTCGGCGGGGACATCAACGCCTTCACCGGCAAGGAGTACACCTGCTACTACGCGCGGGTGCTCGACTCCGATCTCGCGATGGCCGTCGACGTCATCGCCGACATGGTCACCAACTCGCTGGTGACGGCCGACGACGTCGAGGCCGAGCGTGGCGTGATCCTGGAGGAGATCGCCATGTACGAGGACGACCCGGGTGACCTCGTCCATGACGTGTTCGCGGAGGCGATGCTCGGGTCGTCGGTGCTCGGCCGCCCGGTGCTCGGGACGACCGAGTCGATCGAGGGGCTGGGCCGGGAGACCATCGCGGACTACTACCGCTCCCGGTACATCCCGCCGGCGATGGTGGTCTCCATCGCCGGCAACCTGGCGCACGACCGGGCGCTGGCGCTGGTAGCCGAGGCGTTCGCCGACCGTCTGACAGTGAGCGCCGAGCCGTTCGAGGTACGTGGCGGATCGTACGACTACCCGCAGCCGCCCGGCATCGTCGTGACCGACCGGCCGACCGAGCAGGCGCATCTCGTGCTCGGCACTAGGGGACTGTCCCGGCACGATCCGCGCCGTTACACGCTCGGCGTGCTGTCGACGGCGCTAGGCGGTGGGATGAGCTCGCGGCTGTTCCAGGAGATCCGGGAGAAGCGGGGGCTGGCGTACTCGGTGGGTTCGTTCGCCTCCCACTTCGCCGACGCGGGCCTGTTCGGCGTCTATGCCGGATGCGCCCCCAAGCGTGCCGATATGGTCCTCGAGCTCGCCCGTGAGCAGGTACGCCAGATCGCCGAGCACGGGATCAGTGCCGAGGAACTCGACCGGGCCCGTGGGCAGAACCGCGGCTCGATGATTCTCGGCCTGGAGGACACCGGATCCCGGATGAGCCGCCTCGGCAAGAGCGAGCTCGTCCACGGTGAGGTCCTGCCGGTCGACGAGATCATAGCCCGGGTGGGCGCGGTCACCCTCGACGACGTCACCACGATCGCGCGGGAGCTGCTGGACCAGTCCTGGGCCCTGGGCGTTATCGGACCCTTCGACGACCACGACTTCAGCGCCGCCGTCGCCCGTTAGCGGCTCTCCTCCCGAGAGGTTCGAGGTTCACTGAATGTCCGACCCCGACTCCCGCCCGGTAGCCGGTGCTGTCCCGGCAACCGGGATACCGGCAACAGGGATAGCAGTGGGGGTGCTCGGTGCACGGGGACGGATGGGGTCGACGGTGTGTGCTGCCGTCGAAGCCGCCGCCGACCTGGCGCTGGTCGCGGCCCTCGGCGTCGGCGATGACCGTGGTGCGCTCGCCGCGGCTGACGTCGTCGTCGACTTCACCACCCCGGACGCGGTGATGGACAATCTCCGCTGGTGTGTCCAGGCCGGCAAGCACGTCGTCGTCGGCACCACCGGCTTCGACGAGCCGCGGCTCGCGACCCTGCGTGGCTGGCTGGCCGCGGCACCGGGGGTCGGGGTGCTCGTCGCGCCGAACTTCGGGGTAGCCGCCGTGCTGATGATGACGTTTGCTGCCCGGGCCGCCCGGTTCTTCGACTCGGTGGAGATCGTCGAGTTGCACCATCCCGGCAAGGCCGACGCGCCAAGCGGCACCGCCCGGCGTACCGCGGAGCTGGTCGCCGCGGCGCGTACCACCGCCGGGTTGCCGGTGGCCGGCCCGGACGCGACGACCGCCGCCCTCGACGGTGCCCGCGGCGCCCGGGTCGACGGCGTGCCGGTGCATGCCGTCCGCCTCGCCGGGCTCGTCGCGCATCAGGAGGTCCTGCTCGGGGGCGCGGGGGAGACCCTCACCCTGCGACATGATTCCTACGACCGCACCTCGTTCATGCCGGGGGTGCTGCTGAGCGTGCGGAAGGTCGGCGAGCGACCGGGACTCACGGTCGGTCTGGAGTCGCTGCTCGACCTGGACTAGCGCCGCGGGCACTTCGGGGCAGGTGTCTGCTGTCACCACGGGCCGCGAAAGATAGGTTTCCGGGTGCGGTCGGACACGTTAACCGTCGTTTCCCGGCGGGTACCCGTAGCATCTTCGGTATCGATCTTGGTGCGACGTTCAGCTGCCTGGCCCGGGTGTCCGGTTCCGGCGAGCCGCAGATCGTGCCGTTGCCCGACGACGCGCGGACGCTGCCGAGCGTGGTGCTGTTCGTGGGGGCCGACGACTACATCACCGGGGAGACCGCGCGGCGGCTGGCCCGGGCGCGCCCCGACGACGTGTGCTCCCTGGTCAAGCGGCGGATGGGGGACGGGGACTGGCGCTTCGTGACCCGCGGCGCGGCCTGGTCGGCGCCGGCCGTCAGCGGTCTGATCCTCAAGGCGCTGGTCTCCGACGCCGCGCTCACCACCGGCGAGCCCGTCGAGGACGTCGTGATCACCGTTCCGGCCTACTTCGGGGACGAGGAGCGCCGCGCGACGGTGCTTGCCGGCGAGTACGCGGGGCTGAATGTCGTCGGCGTCATCAACGAGCCGACCGCGGCGGCGCTGTCCTACGGCTTTGCCCGCTTCGAGATCGGTGCACGGCGTATGCTCGGTGGTCGCGGCGGAGGAGGTCGCGCTCGTCTACGACCTGGGCGGCGGTACGTTTGACGTCACCGTGGTCGAGCTCGCCGACCGGCGGGTGTCGGTGGTGGCGATCGACGGTGACCATCAGCTGGGCGGTGCCGACTGGGACGAGAAGGTGGTGCTCTTCCTCTGCGACCGGTTCCTCGCGGCCCATCCCGGCGCCCGGGACCCGCTCGACGACGGCGAGACCGCCCAGGCGCTCGCGCTCGCCGCCGAACGGGCCCGCCGGGAGCTGACCGACGTCGCATCGATGACGGTCCTGGTCGAGCACGCCGGGTTGTCCACCGAGGTCACGCTGACCCGCGACGAACTCGAACGGCTCACCGCCGGTCTGCTTGACCGGACGATCACCCTTACCCGGGTCGCGGTCGACGCCGCGCGGGCCCGAGGGGTGCGGGGGGTGCGGGGGGTCGACCGGATCCTGCTCGTCGGCGGCGCGGCGCGGATGCCGGCCGTGGCCAGGCGCCTCGCCGCCGAGTTCGCCGTGCCCGTCGAGTTGACCGATCCCGACCTCGCCGTGGCCCGCGGGGCCGCGATCTACGGGGAGAAGAAGGCGCTGGAACGCCTGGTGGCCGCCGACCTGGTGACCCGCGGTCAGCTGGTTGACGGGGCTGCCGTGGACACCGCCGCCCCAGCGGACCTGGACGCGGCGTGCCGGCGGCTCGCGAGCGTCCTCGGCCTGCCCGCCCAGCGGGTGCGCCGCACCGTCGAGGTACAGGTCGTCAACGTTGTCTCGCGTGGTTTCGGGGTGTTGGCGTTGAACCGGTTCGGTGAACAGGGGGCAGTCTTCCTGGTGCACCGCAACGACCGGCTTCCGATCGCCGTCCGGCGCGCGTTCGGGACGGTGCGCAACGACCAGGACGCCGTCACCGTCTACGTCGTCGAACAGGCCGGTGGTGTCGAATCGGCGCGTATCGAGGACAACAAGGTCATTGCCGAGGCCGAGATCACGGGTATCCCGCCCGGTTTCCCGGCCGACTCCCAGATTGAGATCATTTTCCGGATGGGTTTCGATGGGATCCTGGAGGTGACGGCGACGCATGAGGGTCTCGTCGACCGGCCGCTCACGGTACGGGTGGAGACCTCGGCCGCGTTGAGCCAGGCCGACGTCGCCCGCGAGCGGGAACAGGTGGCCCGGGCCCGCTGGGAGCGCGGCGGCCCGGGTGGTGCGCCGAGCGGATGGATCTGAGGGGCGCGGCGATGCGGTCCTTCGACTCCAACGACTACCGTCGCCGGGTCCTCGCCGTCGTGCACAGCCGGGGCGGGGCCGAGCACAGCGATCCCTTCGAGATCTACGACATTCCGCTCGACGAGGTGGACACCCTCGACGACGCCGCAATCGAGGCCAGGACCGCGGATGTCTGGGCGTTCTGGCAGCGCAGCCGGGACCACCCCCGCTACCGAGGAGTGATTATCGGTCTGCTGGGGCTGCACGCGGAGCTCGTCGCGGCACTGGCGACCCGTACCGCG
>NZ_CDWTMO010000002.1:0-72250 GCF_977946435.1 Frankia sp. CgKIO3
GGGCTGGCTGACCACACCCCACTCCGGCACCGAGAACAGCTTGTGATGGGTCCGCGCAAAGAGGATCACCTGGCAGAGACCGCCGTCCCCGTTGCACTGGTTGTCGAAGTCGGCGTAGGTCGGGCTCGGCGGGTACTGGTCGTAGGTGTCGACCCCGATGACGTCGACGTACTGGTCACCCGGGTAGAGATCGAAGGCGCCAACCGACGTGGTCGAGCCGTGGGCGTTGAGGTTCCAGTCGATGCGGACCCGCGGGCTGGTGGCCTTGATCGCCGACGAGGCGTTGCGGAAGCACTGCACCCACTGCTGCGGGTCCGTGGCCGCCCACGCGAACCACAGCCCGTTGAACTCCCAGCCCAGCCGGACGAACGAGTCGCCCCGCCCCATGCTCACCAGCCAGCGGCCGAACTGCCGCCACTCGGCGTCGTAGCGGCCGGCCGCACAGTCGGCGAGGTTGCCCTTCTCCGGCCCTTGGTCTGGAAAGAGCGGCTGGCTGATGACCCATATGCCAGAGAAGCCGGCGAAGGTCGAGGCGTCGCGCCCGATCCAGGGCTCGACGATCGCCCGCCAGCTGGACCGCTCGGTGTACATGACGACGACGTCGTTGGGCCGGCCACGGAATTCCGCCCAGCGGTTCGCCTGCGCCAACGTGTGCGCGGCGACCCCCGTGGGAAACTCACCGGTCGTGGCGGCCCGCTGTACCCGGGGCGCGGTGACCGGCGGCTGGACCCCCGGTGCGGGCGAGAGGCCGGAGCCCGGCGACCGCGCGGGCGGCGACTGCGGCGGGGGCGGCGTCGGCGGGGCGGACGTCGGGCCGCCGGCCGCTGTGTCCGTGGGGTGTCCTCCGGAGGGCGCCAGAACCCAGGCGGTCAGGGCGGTCAGGGCGAGCACGACCGCGATCGAGACCGCGACGAGCGGGAGACGCGGGATTCGGCCGGCTCGGCCCCCGGGGCGCGCGGTGATCCAACCGGCGACGCGAGATGGACGACCCGGGCCAGGCCCACCGCCGTCGTCCGCCCGAACACGCGCGTCCGGTACCTGCCCGTCCCAGGCTGGGACGTCCCGGGCCGGCACGTCCCAGATCGACCCGTCCCAGGCCGGCACGCCTCGAGCCGGCACGCCCCAGGCCAGGACGTTCGTGTCCGGCGTGTCCAGCCCCTTACCGGCCGGGGCCTGCCGCCCGTGCCAATGGAACACGGTCGTGGTGACACCGTCCGAACGTGCCCGCGCTGGGTCCGCCCGGTCCCCGGCGGGGCCTGTGACCGGGCCGCCACGCGCGTCGCAAGAAGCACCGTTGCGGCGGATGTGGACCAGCTCGGTGGGGAACCCTCGCTGGGGGAACAGAGCATCCGCGTCGTCGTGTCACTTCGGCGACGGCGCAGCGGGAGCAGCCGGGCGTCCAGCCACTCGCCCCGGGACGGGGTCGGCATGCCGGCGCTTCCACCGGCGAGCCGCCGATCGGCCGAACGGGGCGGATCCGCCTCGGAGTGGCGCACCGTGCCGTCCTGGTCCGAGGATGGCGATCCGTCCACCGGCCAGCGGCCGGCCGGAGGGTCATCCGACCAGGAGCGCCCGCGCACCCGCATCACCCCAGTCGTACGTTTCTACCTATAAAGTCATTTTTACTCATGTAACGCAAAAGTACGGTCAAGGGCGGCACTCTCCCCGATCCGGTGACTCGCAACGAGATCCGCCATCACCGTCGACACCTGAGCCGAGACTCGTTCAGTAATCCGAGAGTGATCGCCAAACAGTAACAACCACTGACGAAGTGTGCCTTCGGCGGCCTCGGCTTATCACGCAGTGCAACGATCGACCATCCGTAGGCCAACCCTCCCGCTCCGAGAGAATCGTTCGACAGGCGCACCCGACCCACCGAAACCGTCATCCGGTCCCAGAGTCACCGGAGTCAGGGGAGTCACGGGAGTTACCGGAATCAGACGCATGGGAGGCCCGCGGGGTTGTGGGGTCTATGCCGCACGCGCGGGTTCGTAGGGACACCACCAGCCGGCAAAGGCCCATACGGTACCGTTGCCACGGGATCACGCCCGCACGCACGTTCGCGGGCGAGCAGCGACGTCCTCACCCGCGTGAGAACGCGCCGCCCGCGCAGCCGGACCGCCCGGTGGCTGCCCCCACCGGTCACGACCAGCCGGCCCGCGGGACGGCTGTCCCGGGTCGCCCGGAGCGCATCGCGGTCCCGCGACGACCAGGCCATCGACGCCCATCTGCCCCGAGCGCGTCCGGACCGGGGCATGAGCACGGGAGACGCAACAGCCTTGAGCATCGAGATCGCCCAGACCAGCGAGATTCCCGACGTGGCGGACATCCCCGTCGTGATCCTGTGCGGCGGGATGGGAACCCGGCTGCGGGAAGCCAGCGAGAAACTACCCAAGCCGCTGGTGGACATCGGCGGCAAGCCGGTGCTGTGGCACATCATGAAGACCTACGAGCACTACGGCTTCCGTAAGTTCGTGCTCTGCCTCGGCTACAAGAGCGATCTGATCAAGAACTACTTCCTCGCCTACCGTGCGCAGGTCGCCGACTTCACCCTCACGCTCTCCGACGACCACACCCCCCAGTTCCACAACACCGTGGGCGACGAGGCGTGGGAGGTGACCTTCGCCGAGACGGGCCTACTCACCGGAACCGGAGCCCGGCTGCGCCGGGTCGCCCAGTACCTGACCGGCCCGCGGTTCATGCTGACCTACGGCGACGGAGTCGGTGCCGTCGATATCGGCGCGGTGCTCGCCGACCACCTGGCGTCGGGGCGGATCGGGACGGTCACCGGCGTCCGGCCGTCGAGTCGCTACGGCGAGCTGACCACGGACGGCAACGCCGTCACCCTCTTCGCCGAGAAGCCGCCGCAGACCGGCTGGGTGAGCGGGGGATATTTCGTCTTCGAGCGCGAGTTCATCGACAAGTACCTCGACGACGACCCGGCACTGCTGCTGGAGCGTCATCCGCTGCAGCAGCTGGCCCGGGACGGTCAGCTGACCCTGCACACCCACGACGGATTCTGGATGGGTATGGACACGTTCCGCGACTGGACCGAGCTGAACCAGCTCTGGGATTCCGGTGCCGCGCCTTGGCGTGTCTGGGCCGGCTGAGGTTCCGGACGGGTCCAGCGATGAGCGATTCCTCCCGCGGCTCCGGCAGTCCCGAGCCGAATGGTTCCCCCCTGAGCGGTTCCGACCCCGGCGGCGCAAGCGAGTACGCGGCGACGGCAGGCGCCGACCCGGGTACGTGGCTGCACGACCTGATCGCCACCCTGCTGCCCCCCGCGCGCAGTATCACCGGGGACGGTGTCCGCACGACGCTCGCCACCGTCGCGCGGGCGCTCGGCCCGGAGCCCGCGCTCACGGTGCACGAGGTCCCCAGCGGGACACCGGTCCTGGGCTGGACCGTGCCCCGGGAATGGAACGTCACCTCGGCCCGGTTGACCGGCCCGGACGGCAAGACCATCGTCGACGCCGCTGACAACCCGCTGCACCTGCTGGGGTACAGCACACCGGTCCACGCCCGGCTGTCCCTCGACGAGCTGCGCCCGCACCTGTTCTCGATGCCGGACCGCCCGGACTGGGTGCCCTACCGGACCTCCTACTACACCGAGAACTGGGGCTTCTGCCTGACCGACCGGCAGCTTGCCGCGCTGCCCGACGGCGAGTACGGCGTGGAGATCGACACCACCCTCACCGCGGGGTCGCTGACCTACGGCGAGATCATGCTGCCCGGGACCACGGACGACGAGTTCCTCATCACGACCCACACCTGCCACCCGGCGATGGCGAACGACAACTGCTCGGGCATCGCCACGGCCACCCTGCTGGCCCGCACCCTGGCCAGGCTGCCCCGCCGGCACACCTTCCGGCTGCTGTTCATCCCCGGCACGATCGGATCGATCACCTGGCTCGCGCGCAACCGCGACACCGTCGGGCGCATTCGGCACGGGCTGGTGCTGACCGGCCTGGGTGACCGTTCCGACCCGACCTACAAGCGCAGCCGGCGGGGTGACGCCGTCGTCGACCGGGCCGCGGCCGCGGCGCTCGCCGAGACCGGGCGGCCGCACCGGGCCATCGACTTCTCCCCCTACGGCTACGACGAACGGCAGTTCTGCTCCCCCGGCTTCGACCTGCCCGTCGGCCGGTTCGGGCGCGGCCAGCACGGCGACTATCCGCAATACCACACGTCCGCGGACGACCTCGACTTCGTGACCCCGGAGTCACTGGCCGACTCGTTCGCGATCCTGCTGCGGACGATCGCCATCTGCGAGCGCGACCGCATCTGGCGCAACACCGCCCCCTACGGGGAGCCGCAGCTCGGCCGGCGAGGCCTGTACCGCGCCATCGGGGCCACCATGAACCGCCAGGCGATCGAGATGGGCCTGCTGTGGGTGCTGAACCTGGCCGACGGCACGCGCAGCCTGCTCGACATCGCCGACCGCGCGGACCTGCCGTTCGACACCGTCGCGGCGGCGGCCGACGCCCTGGCGGGCGTCGATCTGCTCAGCGACGTCACCAGCGCCGCGCCCGCGGGAGCCCAGCGGTGACCGACACCGCTGTCGCCGTCACCAACGGCGCGGGGAGCACCGGGAACAGCGGCCCGGTCTGGACGATCGTGCTGGCCGGCGGCGGCGGCACGCGTTTCGGCGGGCCGAAACAGTTCTTCGACCTCGGGGGTGAGCCCCTGCTCGCCCACCCGGTCGCGGCAGCGCGGCCCGCCAGTGACGGCATCGCCGTGGTCGTCCCCGCCGCCCTGATCGGCCACTGGTCACCGCCGGACGGAGTGCGGGTCGTCGCCGGCGGCGCCACCCGGGCCGAGTCCGTCCGGGCGGGGCTGGCGGCCGTGCCCGCGGACGCCGGAATCATCGTGATCACCGACGCCGCCCATCCGCTCGCGACTCCCGCCCTGTACCAGCGGGTCGTCGACGAGGTCCGCGCCGGCGCCGACGCGGCCGTACCCGGGCTCCCGCTCACCGAGGTCGTCAAGGAGATCCACTCGACGGTGATCGACGGCCTCCCCGACGACACCCCCCGGTTGGTCACTGGGGCCTCGCTGCCGCGGGAGACGCACCGGCTCGTGCAGACCCCGCACGCCTTCCGGGCGGACCTGCTGCGCTCCGTGCACGCGGGGGCCCGCGAGGCCGTCGAGGACTCGGCGATGGTCGCCGCGGCCGGCGGCCTAGTCGTGGTCATCCCCGGCGAGCCGGCGAACATCCATGTCACCACGCCGGACGAACTCGCCATGGCCCGGCTGCTTCTCACCCATGTTCGTTCCGAGGGGGAACCTGATGAGTTCGGTACTGGTCGAGTCCACGCTGTCCGATGACGAGCGGCGGGCGAGGCTCTACGCCGGCGAGCTGTTCGTCTACGCGCCCAGGCCCGCGACGCGGGAGTTCGTCGAGTTCAGCCGCGCCCTGATCCGCGAGGCCTTCGGCGATCTCGACCCCGAGACGGCGCAGTACCACATGCCGGTCGAGGACTACGCGGCCCTGCTCGCCGAGCTGAAGCCACGGTTCATCCACCACCCCACCTGCAAGGAGCTGCTGCCGGCGATTCTCGCCGAGCACGGCTGCGACCTGTCGAAGACCTACTTCGACGTGCCCCGGCTGCGGACCTCGACGTCGGACGACTACCTCACCTCGGGCATCGCCTACGCCTTCCACCCACACCGCGACACCTGGTACTCGGCACCGTTCTGCCAGCTCAACTGGTGGATGCCGATCTTCGACATCGTGCCGGAGAACGCCATGGCCTTCCACCCGCGCTACTTCTCCCAGGGCGTGAAGAACGGTTCCCGCGACTACGACTACTACGAGTGGAACGCGAAGAACCGGGCCGACGCCGCGAAGCACATCAAGTCCGACACTCGCAAGCAGCCCAAGCCCGAGGAGGAGGTGGAAATCTTTCCGCAGACCCGGGTGGTCGCCCCCTCCGGCGGAATAATGATCTTCTTGGCGGCCCAGCTGCACTCCTCGGTGCCGAACAACTCCGGCCGCACCCTGTTCAGCATGGACTTCCGCACCGTCCACTTCGACGACGTGGTCAACCACGTCGGAGCGCCAAACGTCGACGCGGAGTGCACCGGCACGACCATGCGGGACTACCTGCGTGGCACCGACCTGAGCCGGATCCCCGAGGACATCTGCCTGACCTACGACACCGCGCCGCCGCGGGAGGACGCGGTACTGGTGTTCTCCCACCAGAACGTCTGATGGCGGCCCCGAACGGATCGGGCGCGGGCGCAGGCGCGGACGGCCCGGCGGCGGACGAGGTTCCGCTCGCCGGGCAGGTCGCTGTGGTGACCGGTGCATCGAGCGGCATCGGCCGGGCCACCGCGCTGCTGCTGGCCTCGGACGGAGCCACCGTCCTCGCGCTTGGGCGCGACCAGACCCGGCTCGACGCCCTCGGCAAGGAGGCAACCGGGCCAGGCACCCTGACGCCGGTGTGCCTCGACCTGACCGACGACGCGGCCGTCGTCGCGTTCACCGCCGAGGTCACGGGCCGCTACGGCCGCGTCGATCATCTGGTGCACAGCGCCGGCGCCTACGGAAGCGCCCGGGTGGACGCCGTGTCGTTGGCCGATCTCGACGCCCAGTACCTCGCGAACGTCCGGGCACCGTACGCGCTCACCCAGCGACTGCTGCCGGCGCTGCGGGTCGCCGGGGCCGACCGCGGCGCCGACATCGTCATCGTCAACTCCACCCAGGGCATCCGGGCCGGCGCGGGCACCAGCGTGTTCGCCGCCACCCAGCACGCCATGCGGGGGTTCGCCGACAGCCTGCGCCAGGAGATCAACGCCGACGGCATCCGGGTGACTACCATCCATCTCGGCCGTACGGCGACCCCGCGGCAGGAGGCGATCTACGCCCGGGAAGGCCGTGAGTACGCGCCCGAGCTACTCGTCCAAGCGGCCGACGTGGCCGATCTCGTCGATTACCTGATCCGACTCCCACCCACCGCGGAGATCACCGAGCTACACCTGCGGCCGGCGAAGAAAAGCTACTGACGCGCTCCCGCTGCGCAACGACTCGGGGCCCGTGGGCGCGCCAGAGCCCACGGGCCCCGAGGCCTAGAAGTCCGCCGACGGCACGATCCCGGCCTCGGGACCAGGACCAGATCCTGCACAACCGCCACAACGGCGATGATGACCGGTCCGAACCCGAGGCAGACCAAAATCGAATATCACCGCGGCGATGACGCCGTCCTGGTACGACAAACGCGCGTCACCGCCAGGCGGGTTCCCGAGCTGGGTCCCTCATGGCGGCACCGATCTACACGGATGCAAACCGATGGCTGTCGGGTTAGACGACCGCTATTATCCACCGCCCGCGCCGGGTTCGAAGAGCCCCCACCAGCTGGCTGCGAGACGTGACGAAGACGCAACCGTGCGCTCCGGAAACGGCACGGAGACCGCCTTGCGAGACGGCACGAGGGCCCCGGATACACTGAACCGCCCGCGCCGTCCGCCCGTCGCGCCAGCTATCCGACGTGCCGACGTGCCGATGGGCTTCCATCGCCGGGCCCCGCCGCCGGGCGCGGCGCCCGGGAGCCCACTGACCAGGAACGGGGGACGGGAACCAGTGGTCACCACCACGCTCACGACCAAGATTCCACGGTCGTGGGTGATCCCGACCCAGGAGGCCGGCAGCGAGAAGTCGGTCAACGACGCCACCCTCCGGATGCTGACGATTCTGCTCTTCTGCGAGATCTTCCTGCAACGGATCGCTTTCCCGGTGGGCAGTTCACAGGTTCAGGTAATCCTGCCGATCACCTATGTCTGCGCAGCCTTGATGCTGCGGCGCGGAGGTCTGACGTACAACTCCGGCCGGGTGACCACCTACCTCGTCGCGATGACGGCATGTTCGGCCTCGGCACTCGTCTCCTTCCTCCAGCAGAACGACGACACGTCCTTCACCTCGTTGTTGCTGCTGCTGGCGACATACGTGCCGTTCCTCTTCGGCCTGCGCGGCGCGGACGCCCGCGCTCTCCTGCCCCGGTTGCTGGACCGTTTTCTGATCATGATCACGGTGCTCGCCGGTCTCGCCCTGTTCCAGTTCGCCATTCAGCTCGTCGGCGTTCCATACACCGACGTCGTCAAGAACGTCGTGCCGCCGCAGTTCCTGATGCAGGGGTTCAACACGTCCTACCCCGTGCAGTATGGCTCGTCACTGTACAAGTCGAACGCCTTCATCTGCCTCGAGGCGTCGTTCTGCTCGCAGTTCCTCGGCTTCGGTATCGTGGTCTGCACACTGCGTAACGGCGGCTGGTGGCGCATGATCATGTTTGTGCTGGCCATCCTGAGCACCGTTTCTGGCACCGGTCTGCTCCTGCTGGCCTGCGCGGGCGTCCTACTGGCCGTTCACAAGGGCGCCCGATTCGCGCTCACCGCCCTGCTCGGGGTGAGCCTCGTGGCGCTGATCATCAGCTTCACCCCGGCGTCGGATATCTTCGCCGCGCGTGCCACGGAGACGTCCTCATCGACGTCTAGCGGCAGCCTGCGCTTCGTCCAGCCGTACCAGCGGACCTGGGACGCGCTCGGCAGCGATCCGATGACGGTGGCGTTCGGCTGGGGGCCCGGGTTCGCCGACCGGGACGCCGCCGCCTTCTACCACCGCACCGGACTGCCGCTGAACTACGCCCTCCTACCCAAGCTGATCCTCGAGTACGGCGTCGTCGGGACCACCGCGTTCATCGGTCTGGTGGTAGCGATGTTCGTACGCGGCTCGCAGTCGTTCGTGCTCTCCGGATCTGTGTTGATCTTCTATAGCGTGCTGTCCGGAGGCCTGCTGGCCCCGGTCGTCACCGGACTCGGCCTCCTGCTCGTCACCTGGTTCACGGTGACCCCAGAGGAGGCCGTCAGGCTCCAAGGGGATCCGGGAGCGTCGTCACCGCCGCTCCCACCGGCTCCCGTGCCGGGCCGGTCCTTCGCCGCGATCTGACCCACGGCACGCGCGCGACCGCACCACATCGCGCGGATGGCGCCGTCCACACAGACCGCCGCCCCACCCGTGCTCGCCGCGCCCGCCGACGGTCGCCGCGGGTCCCCGTGTCGAGCCACCGAAGGATGGACTAACGGTTCCGCTCGCCTCACCATCGCGATGGCCGGCGCTGGGACCGGGACCGGGCATACCACGAGGAGCCGGTACGACAAAAAGCCGGACGGTCAGATTACGCTGACCGCCCGGCTCGTCATACCGGCGTTGCGCCTCCTAGAATCCAGAGCCGTCTAGAATGAATCAGGGAACCTCGGGGCCCCCGGACCCTCGCGGCTACGGGCTGTCCTAACGCTTGCCGGGGCGGGCGTAGCGGTCGGTGGCCTCCGAGTCCACGCCGCCGCCCCGCTTGCTCACCGGAGCCGAGTCCCCCACCGGGGAGTTGGAGGTGATGGTGTCGACCGACGAACGACGCTCCGGGGCCGCCGCGACGGCCCGGCGGATGCCGGTCCGGCCGTCGTGCACGACGCCCACAACTCGCTCGGCGAGCGCCGGCCAGTCCCGCGGCACCTGCTCGAGCTCCTTGAGACTGGTTTCGGTGGAGGTGATGACCACGACGGCGTCGGCCTGGATGGCGGAGGCCGCGGTCATCGGCAGCTCGGCCAACGCCGAGGTGACGAGGATGACGAGGTCGACGACCGGCGCCCGGTCGGCGAGGATCGGGGCGAGGCCACCGGGCCGGGCGGCCCGGGCCGGCGACACTCGGTTGTAGAGGATGTGCCCCCGCCCGGTGCCGGACGAGCGTGCCAGGCAGGTCGGCTCGTGCGCCCAGCGAGGCAGCTCCCCGGAGGTCGCCCGGGGCAGTCCCTCGAGAACTCCCCGCACCTCGGACGACGGCGAGGTGTCCAGGATCAGGACGACGCCCTGATCATCGGACCAGGCCGCGGCCACGGAGGCGACGAGGTCGGCGGTCAGGTCCCCCCGCGACGCCGGGGTGAACGCGACCACCTTGCTCGTCGGGGACATCACCGCGGACATCGCCGAGACCAGGGTCTCGGCCGCGCTGGCGGTGGTCCGTCCCGGCTCCAGGACTGCGATCAGCGGCACGCCCAGGGTGTCGGACGGGTTGTGCGGGTCGAGGATCGTGGGCCGGCGCTGATACATGATCCAGATCGCCGCGATCGAACCGAGCAGCCCGACGATCGCAGCGACCAGCGTGTTACGGAACAGGTTCGGCCCGCTCTGGCCCCCGGCGACGGGCGGCTCGGCCAGTTTGATCGACGTGCTCGCCAGCGCGGAGGCGGTGCGGGCGGTGGCGATCTGCGTGTTGAGGTTCGCGATCTGCGTGTTGCGGACGGTGTTGTCGACGCTCCCGGCAATACCGGCTCCCTGACCCGCGGCGGCCTGCTCCGCCACCAGCCCGTCACGTAGCTTGATCATGGCGCTGATATTCGCCTGGCTGTTGGGGCCGTAAGTCGTCAAGAGCTTGCTGTAGGCATCCTCGGCCGACTTGACCAGCGCGTCCGCCCCCTGCTGGCTCGAGCCCTTCCCCTCGATGACGAAGAAGTAGCCCTCGTCGGACGGCGAGGTGCTGAGCCGGGCGGCGACGTCCACCTCGGGCAGCTTGAGTTCCTTCGCGATCTCCGCGACGGCCGCCGAGGACTGGGCGAACTGCGCCTGGGTCTGCACGAAGCGGGTCGCGTCGACCGAGTTGGCACCGAGCGTGCCCGAATCCGTCGAGAGGAAGACCCGGGCACTCGACCGGTAGGTCGCCGTCTGCGTCTTGGAGTAGGCGGCCGCCAGAGCCGCGAAGATGACCACGACGATGGCGACGACCAGCAGCCGTGGCTGGAGGATACGAAGCAGGGACGGGGCGGAGGGAGCCCGGCTGGTCTCGTTGCCCGCCTGCACGTTGCGACTCATGACGCACCCGCCACGGACTCAGAACGAGCGGACCGGGCCCGCATCCGGATCGGAGTGCCGGTGAGACGACGCAACGACTCCTCCAGCGGGACATGAAGCGAACTCAATGTGGCCCCCCACAGGAGCATCCGGCCCGATTGCCGGACCACGGTCTAGATCTGACGGAGCCGACTTGTGAGCATAGCCGATAGCGGATAGTAAACGGTCTATAGCTATGACTGACGCCGCACGGACGCTCAGGTGCCCCGCCCACCACGCCGCGATCCGGTTCCGCGACCAGGCCGGCGAGGGCCGTGCTCCGGAGCGACATCCACATCCTCGACATCATCCACGGGATCCATTCGATGGTCAGATTCGCCGGCGTTCGACCGTCTCGACCGGCGTGCGTCGCTCATCCCGGCCCGGCGCGGGCGCGGCAACTCTCGTCCTCCCGGCTCCGCCGGGGCGGGAGCAGGCCCGGAGCCGCTCCGCGCCGCCCGCTCCGCGTCCCGTAGCGCGGCCTGCTCCACGTCGTGCTCCCGACCGAGCCGGCGGAGCAGTACAAACCACACCGGTGCAATGGACCAGAAAGCGATGTTATAGCCGACGACCGCGCCCCGCGCGCCCCCGACAAGCAACCCAATGATGGGAAAACCAAACAACATTGGCGCAAAGGCTGCATTGACCCGGAATGTGATCTTAGTTTTTCCGAGTGCGTAGACCATACATGCCGGTCCGACCGCGACCGATGCGGCCAGATAGTGCAGGATTGACAGCCCCAGGATGTTCTTGACGCCATCCCACGAGTCGCCCAACAACACCTGACCGTAACGTTCCGGAAGGAGGTAGAAGATCAGGCTCCACGCCGTGCCAATGGCGAGGACGAGGGCCGAGAGAGCGTAGGCGGCGCGCTCCCGGGCGTGGCGGGTCATGGAGGTCCGCTTGGAGAACTCCGGCAACGCGAAGCTCACGACCCCCACCCCGACCACCGTGGTCGGGGCGAGCAGCGTGCGCGCGCCTTGCAGGGCGCCCACCGTCGCCAGCGAACCCACCGCTCCGATCACCAGCAGCGAGGTCTGCATCGCGCCCTGGACAGTGATGAACTCCGCCGCCAGGTAGGCGGAGTTCGACTTGTTCCTGCGAAGCCATCGAAGGGTCTCGCCGGGCGACGGCCAGAAGCCGGCCTGGGCTATCCCCAGCAGGGCCGCGACGAGAGCCGAGGCCCCCCAGGCGAGCAGCAGCGGCGGGGATGCGGTCACACCGCGGTGGATGAGCAGGAAGATCCCGAGGATCTGGACGACCGCCCAGACGGTGTCGTTGACGAAGGCGCCGAAGGGCTTCCCCATCGCGAAGAAGACATAGCGCCACGCATCCTGCAGCAGCAGGCCGGGCAGCACGAGGCCCATCGCCGACAACGACGACCCGACCGGGCCGCCGAGCAGCAGGCCCAGGCCGACGAACGTGATTCCCACGGCCACGCCGAAGACGAACGACGAGCCGGTGGTGGCGGTGGCCGCCGCCCGGAAGTCACTCCGGGTGACACTCGAGTAGAACATGCTCAGCGGCATGCAGCTCCCGGCACGGACCAGGCCGATGACGATGGAGAACAACGTGTACGCAATACCGAACGCGCCGTACTCGACGTCGCTGACCTGATGGGCAATCAGGAACGAGATCGCGGCGTTCGTCGCACTGGAGACGGCCTGGTCCATCAGCGTCCAGATCGCCTTCGACCTGGCTCCGCCACAGCCGCCGGAACCCTCGCCGCCCGGACCCTCGCCGCCGGTCAGATCGTCCGCCAGGCCCTCGGCCCCGTTAGCGGGCCCCGGCCCGAAGGACGCGGCCGCGGCACGCTCGCCGCCGCCCGCCGCGGCGAGCCTTCGTCGATCGCGGGACCGCGCGGCGCCCGCCCCGGGAGATCGGCCGTCACGCCCGGCGGGGGGCTGCCGCGGAAAGATCTGCGTGCTCTCCGGGTCGGTCTCGTCGGTTCGGCGCGCCCGCCGGTCCGAGCGGCGATGCCGGGGAGCCTGCCCCTCGACCCGATGGAGGAGCTCGGTCTTCTCCGCCCGCAACCGGCGTTGCAGCGCGCTCAGGTCCATCGTGGCGGTGACGACGCCGGGCGGTGGCTCGCCGGCCCCCGGACGGACAGGGGGCGTCACCGGGCGGGATGGCGGCTGGGACAGGTGCGGGTCGCCGACGGGCGGCTGGATCGCGGGCCCGGACGGCCCGGGCCCCGGCCGCGGCGCCGGAGCGGGCTGCGGGCGGACCGGCCCCGTGACCACCTCGAAACCCTCGCCGGGTCGGCGGTCGCCACGGCGTTCGGACCCTTCGCCGGGACGTTCGGTCCGCTCGCCGGGACGCTGCCCGGTCGCCCGCGCGGGGCGCTGCGATCGTGGCACGTACCGGGTCTCGTCAGGGGAACCCTCGGATGGAGAGTCGTCCTCCCCACCCGGGGCTCTCAGGTCCCCGTCGCTGTCCGTCATACCCGCTCTCCCGACCAGCCCGACCGGCTCGGCCAGCCCAGCGAGCAGGGTCCGCACAACCGCGGACGGAAATAACGACGGCCTGAGACCACGATGGGTTGCCTACAGCACTACGGGCCGGGGAACCGGCACGATGAAGGAGCCGCCGCGCGCGGCGTACTCGGCCTGCTGGGCGATGATCTCCTTCTTCACGTTCCACGCGAGCAGCAGCAGGTAGTCAGGCTGCCGCTCCAGCAGGACGGCGGGATCGAGGATCGGCAACCGGGCGCCGGGCAGGTACCGGCCCTGCTTGTGGATGTTGCGATCGACGACGAAATCGAGCAGGTCGGTGCCGATGCCGCTGGAGTTCAGCAGGGTCGCTCCCTTGGCCGCCGCGCCGTAGGCGGCGATGGTCCTACCGTCGGCGCGCAGCGAGCGCAGCAACGCCACCAGCTCGTCCTGCACGGTGCGGACGTCGTCGCCGAAGCTGGCGTACCGGTCGAACGTGTCGAGCCCGGCGGCCCGCTCGGCGTCGAGCACCGCCGCCACCGACTCGGCCGGCTCCGCGGCGGCGGTGTGCTGCATGCTCCACCGCAGGGTGCCGCCGTGCAGCTCGGGGAACTCCTGAACGCCGACGAGCGCGAGGCCGTGCCGGCGCATCAGGACGTCGACCGCGATCGTGGAGAAGTAGCAGAAGTGCTCGTGGTAGACCGTGTCGAACTCGGTGTGGGCCAGCAACGCGCCGACCCCGGGGTTCTCGACGTCGACGAGGCCGCCGTCGGCGAGCAGGATCGAGAAGCCCTCGACGAAGCTGTTGAGGTCCGGGACGTGGGCCATCACGTTGTTCGCGATGATCACATCGGCCTTGCGGCCCTCCGCGACGAGCTGGCGGGCGAGCTCCGCGCCGAAGAACTCCTCGCGGGTCGGCACGCCCGCCTCCCGGGCGGCCGCGGCCGGGCCGGGGGTCGGCTCGATCCCGAGGACCGGGATGCCCCGCTCGACGAACGCCTTCAGCAGGTAGCCGTCGTTGCTGGCGACCTCGACCACCAGGCTGTCCGGCCCGAGGTTGCGGCTCGCGATCAGGTCGATCACGTGCTTCTCCGCGTGGCGGACGAGCATGTCGGAGAACGAGGAGAAGTAGGGATAGTCCTCGTCGAAGATCTCGGACACCGGCAGCTCGTGGGTGAGCTGCACGAGTGCGCAGGCCTCGCAGAAGCCGACCTCAAGCGGGAACGACGGATCGGTCGCGTCGAGGGCGTCGGCGCGCACCAGGCGGTTGGCGATGGGGGTGGACCCCAGGGAGAGGAACAGGCGCGGGGCCGGTCCGCCGCAGGACCGGCAGGCGGTTACCGCCGTGGCGAGGCCGCCGGGAACATCCTGCTTCTGGGTCGCGTCGGCCTCGGCGGTGCCACTACCGCGCTGGGCCGGGGTTGCGGATGACATGCGTTCCCCTAGGTGAGATGTCGACATCGATCTTCACGATCTGGTGGACGGGAATGGCTGTGCCAGCCGGCCGCGAGGCCGAACGACATGATGACCGCCCATCCGACCAGAAGGACGCGACGGTCCCGCGAACGACATGATCTTCGTGAAGCCGGGACGGGCCGCCACGCCGCCGGGCGATCGCCGGCGAAGGCACGGAGGAGAGCGCGAACCCCGGGCGTGCGGGCACCGGTCATCGGCCGGACACCCGCCACCCACCGCCGCAGCGGCGACCGCCGGACGAGCGCTCGTTTCCGTCGGCGAGATGCCACCGCCGGCACCGCCGACGGCAGCCCGATGATTTTCCGGCGAAGATCGGCGGTCACGGGTGCTGCGCACGCCGGGTCATGCTAGCCGGTGGACACCACCCCCCACATGACCCACAGTCGCCGAGAGGAAGCCGTGGCACCACCCTCCGACCACGGGATGCCTCCCCGCGCCTGCCCCCGTTCGCGGGCAACACCCCACGCCCCGCCCACTTTTCCCTGCCAGCATTGATTTTCACTGGTGGAGCGGGGCCCTCGCCCGACGGTTGGCCGAACCGGGGGCGACGGATTCAGGCTGTCGCGCCGACCTCGCCAAATGTGTGAGCTACATCACGCTGAATGCCGGAAGACCCGGGTGGCACGGCGTCGCCGGACGGTCCGGCCTGGCCCCCGGCCGGACCATCGCCGGCCAGCAGCGGCCAGGCACGGTCCTTGTCGGAGATCACCGAGACGGGCAGCGGCCAGACGATGCCCAGCCGCGGGTCGTCGAAGCGCAGCCCACGGTCGTGTCCCGGCGTGAACGGGACGTTCATCTGATAAGTCGCCTCGGTGGAGTCGACGAGCGTCTGGTACCCGTGCGCCAGGCCCGCGTCGATGAACAGCGCCCGATGGTTGTCGGCCGAGAGCTCCACCGCCACGTGCCGCAGATAGGTCGGCGAGTCCGGGCGGGGATCGATGACGACGTCGAGCAGGGCGCCGCGGGTGCAGCGCACCAGCTTGGTCTCCCGCACCGGCTCCCCCGCCCAGTGCATCCCGCGGACGGTGCCCGCGGAGGCGTTGTAGGCCACGCTGCACTGGGCGACGTCGACCGTGAGCCCCGCGGCGGCGAACTCGCCGGCACAGAACGTACGCGCGAACATGCCGCGGGCATCGGAGAACGGCTCGACATCGACGATCATCACCCCGGCGATCGGCGTCGACGTAATGATCATGGGTGGGCCCAGAACAGGTCGGTGTCGAGCTGGCCGGTGCGGATCAGGTACTGAAGCTGCTTGAGCCGGGTGTGCCCGCGGCCGGTAAACGTCTCGTTGTCGAGCTGGATGCGGGTGAAGACGTCGTGCAGCTGCTGGGCGCCCCTGAGCGCGTTCCAGTCGCAGGAGAAGCCGGGCAGGGTGGAGGCGATCTTGTCGAACGACACCCGGTAGCTGCGGTTGTCGCTGCCGTTGTCACCGAAACTCAGCGTGCAGCCGGTGAACACCGTGGCAACCGCGTCCGCGATCTCCTTCACCTGGTAGTTCTGCTCGCTGTCGCCGACGTTGAAGATCTGGTTGTGCACGATGCCGCGCGGTGCGGTCAGCACCAGGCGGATCGCCTTCGCGATGTCGAGCCCGTGGACCAGCGGGCGCCACGGGGTGCCGTCCGAGGTCATCGCGATCTCGCCGGTGGTCCAGGCCACCCCGGCCAGGTTGTTGAGCACGATGTCGAAGCGCTGCCGCGGGGAGGCACCGTAGGCGGTGGCGTTGCGCAGGAAGGTCGGCGAGAAGGTGTCGTCCGCCAGCGGGGCGACGTCACGCTCCACGTAGACCTTGCACTCGGCGTAGGGGGTCTGCGGGTTCACCGGCGAGGCCTCGGTGACGTCCGCACCGGTCGCGACGCCGTAGACGCTGCAGGAGGACATGTAGACGAACCGTTCGACGCCGGCCTGCTTGGCCAGCTTCGCCAGCCGGACCGAGCCGACGTGGTTCACCTTGTACGTCACGTCCGGGGCGAGCGCGCCGAGCGGGTCGTTGGACAGCTCCGCCATGTGCACGACGGCGTCGACCCCCGCGAAGTCCTCGACCGTGAGATGGCGGAGGTCCTTGTCAAGGGTCAACGGGGTCCGGTCGACGCCGCGGTACAGCCAGCTGTACTTGTAGTAGCCGGTGTCCACCCCGATGACCTCGTGGCCATCGCGCAGCAGCTCGGGCGCGAGCAGGCATCCCAGGTACCCCTCCGTGCCCGTCACGAGCACCTTCATCCGCGAGTCCTCCCCATCTCGGCAACGGCACAGGTCGGGTCCAATCGGACACCGGCGTTCCGGCCTCAAACCGTACCGAGTCGATCCCACGAGCCGGTCGCCGACATCCCGCAGTGGCGCGTCGGCGGTCTCAGCGTGCCGGCGGACGCGTCACCCGGACGGTCTCAACGCACCGGCGGGCGCATCACCCGCGCGGGAGCGGCGAAGACGGTCGAGCCCGCCGGCACGTCCGTCATCACGATCGAGCCCGGGCCGATCTTGGCGTCGTCGCCGATGCTGATCGCCCCGATGAGATGGATCCCGGGGGCGAGTTCGACCCGCTTGCCGACCTTCGGCACGTCCCGCGGGTCCGCCGTACCGCTCGCGTAGCCGATGGTCAGGTTGTGCCGCAGGGTGCAGTCGTCCCCGATCACGCAATGCGGCGGGATGAGGATCGCCTGGTGATGGCCGATGTGGACCCGGCGGCCGAGCCGCGCCTGCTCGTCGAGCTCGGCCCCATACAGGTTACGGATGATCATTTTGTTGACCACCTTGTAGAAGACGGTCACGATCCCGCGGACGGGCCGGCTCCGGGTGCGCCGCCACTGCCCGATGCGATAGACGGCGAGCACGTGCAGGCCCGGGTGGGCGAACGATTTGTAGTGCCGGCGCCAGTCCTCCTGCAGGATCTCCCACAGCCCGAGGTCGGAGGCATCCCGGGTGTCCTGATCGCCGGCCGTGCCATCGAAGATCTGCCGCAGTCGCTCCTGCACCATCAGCGGGGCACCTCTTCCGTCTTGCGGTCCCGCAGCCACGGCTGGGGGAGCACCTGGGGGGACAGCCCGGCCACGGCGCCGGACGGCTCGGCCACGACGACCCGGATGAGCCCAGGCGGCAGGTACGGTGACCGCGCATCACGGCTCCAGTACGTCGTCTCCGCAGCCGAGGTGATCCCGTCCGGAGGTGCGGGCACCACCCCGGCTGATCTCCCGGCCGGCAGCGTCACCGGCGCCGGGTCGACCCGCCCTACCCGCTCGAAACCGAGCCGTTCGTAGAGGCCGGCCACCAGAACGTTCTTCGCCGACGGCCGGTAGTGCCCGGTCACGCGGGCGAGGCCGCGGCGGCGGGCCTCGGCGAGAACAAGCGCGGCAACCTCGTCCTCGAGGGTCCGGCCGATCACCCGGCAGCTCATCAGCCAGGTGTCGATGTCCAGCGCGCCCGCCGACTCCACCGCGATGACCACGGCGACCAGACCGTGGTCGGCGAACCGGTCGGCGAGCCGGACACAGAACACCGCCGTGCCGGGGTCGGCGGCCAGCCGCTCGATCTCAGCGGCGCCCCGGCGGCGACCGGTCAGGTTAAACTGGTTGGTCTTGCCGACCAACTGGGCGACCCGCGGCAGGGTCATGTCGTCGAGCGGGACTACGGTGGTGGTCATGTCCAGCCCGCGGTGGAAGTCCTCCAGCGAGGTCGCCGCCGCCGCGGCGGCGGCCGTCTCGGCCCGGGCCCGGTACGCGGCGGTGCGCGCGGCGTCCTCGGCCGTGAGGGCGGTGGCCTCGAAGAAGGGGTAGTCCGCCAGCGCCCGGACGTAGCCGTGCGGATCGGCGGGCAGCGCCACGACGTCCACCTCGGGAACGAGCTGGCGGACGACCTCGCGTTCGGCCGGGTTGTCGTCGACGAAGACCAGCGCGTCGAGGCCGAGGCCGAGCGCGGCGGCGATCCGGCGGATCTGCGTCGGCTTGTCGTCCCAGCAGGCACTGAACACCGCGATGTCATCAAGGCCGAGCCGCATCCCCGGATGACGCTCGAACGCCTCCCGGGCGTCGGCGTCGTTGTTCTTGGAACAGACGGCGAGCACGACCCCGCGGGCCTTCAACTCGGCGACGTACGTCTGGAACGCGGCGAACGCCTCCCCGACGGCGCCGTCGCCGAGCGCGATGCCGGCCAGGCCGTCCTCCCCGAGCACGCCGCCCCACAGGGTGTTGTCGAGGTCGAGGACCAGGCACTTCCGGCTCGTTCCCAGCTGGGCCCCGATCACCGCGGCGGTGTGCCGGGCCAACAGCGGCACCTGCGCGAGCGACACCGCCTGCTTGGACCGGTGCCAGTACCGCGCGTCAAACCAGGCACGCTTGCCCACGTCGGCGGCGAGCCGCTCGCAGTCGACGAAGGCGACCCCGTCGCCCCGCTGGCCGGACACCCGGCCGAGTTCGGCGTTGACCCGCGCGAGCATCGTCGGCCGGGAGCCGGGAACCCGCAGCGCCAGATGGCCGAGCGCGACCTCGCCGGGGATGGCGAAGGTGTGCTGGACGATCCGGGCCCCGCACCGATTTATGATCATGTCCCACAGCGACGTCCAACGCTCGACCTCGGTGGCCACCGCGGCGGCTGGGTCGTCGGCGACCGCCGGCAGGGCGGTCTCCCCAGCGTGCACCGCGAGCACGACGACGTCGGGCCGGAACCGGTAGAGCTCACTCGCGGGGTCCAGGATCTCCTGGCGGTACTGCCCGTAGCCGCATTCGTAGACCTCGACGGCGACCCCGGCTCGCGCCGCGGCCAGCGGCAACAGCGCGGCGAACTGCGATGTCGTGTAACTGCCGAGCACGGCCACCCGCGCGGACCTCGGCAGCGGCGCGACCCGCGGCAGGACGCGGCGCAGCACGCCGGCAACGGCCGACCAGGCACCGAGATCGCTGCCGGCGTCGGTGAGCGCCAGGGCCCACCGCACGGCTCCGGCGTCGTCGCCGACCCGCTCGTGCGCGACGGCGAGATCACGGCACAGCGCCGCGGCCGGGATCTCGCTCGTGGCGGCGCGCGCGGTCAGCTCGGCGATCCGCGGGTGTCCCGGCGGTGACGCGACGCCCTCGCCGACGCCTGTGCCGACGTCCCTTCTATCGGTCATTGCTGCGGCCCCTCCCGGTGCGACTCTTCGCGGCGCCCATACGCACTTTCTCGGCACTCTACCGTCACGTAAGTGTTGATACGCGACGGAGCGGCCATCAGGCCAAGGCGGCAGCCGGGGACGCGAGGAGCGTGCCGCGGTCCGTGGAGGTTGCGCGTCGATCGGGACCGGGACCGGGGAGGCGGTCACCCGGCAGCGGCACGCCCCACCGGGCATCGGCCGTCTCCTGCGCCGTCGAAGGCGCTGAAGCCGGGAAAACCACAGCTGAAGCCGAGAAAACCACGCCGGGCCATCCGGACGAGCTACCTGCTTGGTAACAGTGGTCTGCCTAGACCATGCAATGTGGAAAACTTCCTCAAACAGGGCGCGTAACCGGACACGATCAGCCACGCCCGCCGAGCGGTAGCCCCGGAGGCAGGACCCCCTCATGCACCACCGCGCCATGCTCGGCCTGCTGGTCGGCCTCGCGCTGCTGGTCGGCCTCGTGATGACGACCGCTCCGGCCGGCGCCGTCGTCCCGCCGCACGCGGCCGGGCCCGACCCGGCTCCGATCGCGCCCGCCCGAGGCTCGCAGTGGTACCACGCTGTCCTGGGACTCGCCCAGGCACACCGGATCAGCCAGGGCGCGGGCACGGTGGTGGCCGTCATCGACGGCAGGGTCGACGCCAGCCAGCCCAAGTTGTGGGGTCAGCTGCTTCCCGGTACCGGTATCGGTCCCGGGGCGGCGCGGGACGGTTGGCGCGACAATGATCCGAACGGGCACGGCACCGCCATGGCGGGCATCATCGCCGGTCGCAACGACAACGGCCGGCCCGAGGTCCGCGGCATCGCCCCGGCCGCCAAGATCCTGCCCGTCTCGACCGGCGCCGAGGCGAACTCGGAGAAGGTCGCGATCGGCATCCGCCGGGCGGTCGATCTGGGCGCCGACGTCATCAACCTTTCCCTGGGCTCGGCGGGGGCGGCGACCCCGGACGAGGAGAAGGCGGTCGGCTACGCCCTCGCGCACGACGTGGTGGTGGTCGCCTCGGCGGGGAACGTCGAGTCCGGCGACACCGCGATCAACTCCCCCGCCAGCATCCCGGGAATGGTCGCGGTGACCGGATCGACGGCCGCTGATGGTTTCTGGCGGGAATCGGCCCGCGGGCCGCGGGCCGTCATCGCCGCGCCGGCCCCCGGTATCCGGGCCCCCGTCCCGACCAGGGTCTCCCCGGACGGCCTGGACACCGGGGGCGGTACCTCGAACTCCGCGGCGATCGTCGCGGGCGTTGTCGCCCTCATCCGGGCCGCCCAGCCGGACCTGGACGCACCCAACGTCATCGAGCGGCTCGTCTACACCGCGCGGGATGCGGGCCCTCCTGGCCGCGACGATGAGTTCGGCTTCGGCATCGTCGACCCCGTCGCGGCGCTGACCCGGGCCGTGCCGGTGGTCAGGACCAATCCGCTGCTGTCGGAACCGACGCGCTGGGGGGTGGGCGGACCCGCGCCGGCCGCCGGCCGCATCATGCCCGGCGGGCAGGCCCGGGGATCCGCCGACGACGCGACGACCCACGGGGACGACGCCACGCTCACGAGCACCGGTCCGACGAGCACCGGTCAGATCGGCGCAGCCGGCCCGGGCTCGTCGGAACTCTCGCCACTGGCCTGGGCCGCCGGGCTCGGCATCGCGGCCTCGCTGGGCGTCCTGCTCGGGATCGTGACACATCTGCTGTACGCCTGGCAGCGCGCGGCGCGGGCGGGGCCGGGCCGCACGGGCAGCCGCGTCCGCCCGCACTCCCCTACCGGGTGATCTCGCCGTGACACGGTGGACCGGCGCGCCACTTTTACCATGGGCCCATGACACACGCGCTCCTGGACGAGCTGTCCTGGCGTGGACTCCTCCACGACAGCACCGATCCCGCCGAACTGCGGGAGCACCTCGACAGCGGACGGCGGCGCTGCTACATCGGCTTCGACCCGACGGCCCCCTCGCTGACGATCGGCAACCTGCTGCCGATGACCCTGCTGATCCGGGCCGCACGGGCGGGGATCGGCGCGGTCACCCTGTTCGGCGGTGGCACGGGTCTGATCGGCGACCCGTCGGGCAAGTCGGTGGAACGCAGCCTGCTCACCGCCCAGGAGGTACGGACAAACATGCTCGGACAACAGGAGATCATGGAATCCGTCTTCGCCCGGGCCTTGGACTCCGGCCAGCTCCCGCAGTTCGTCGACAACGCCGACTGGCTCGGCGGACTCGGGATGATCGAATTTTTGCGGGACGTCGGCAAGCACTTCCCCGTCACCGAGATGGTCCGCCGTGACTCGGTGCGCCGGCGGCTGGACGATCCCGATCTCGGCCTGACCTACACCGAGTTCAGCTACTCCCTGCTCCAGGCGTACGACTTCCGCCGCCTGTGCGAGGACCACGGGGTCACCCTCCAGATGGGCGCCTCCGACCAGTGGGGCAACATCGTCGCCGGGATCGACTACGTACGGCGGGTGCTGCGCACCCAGGTACACGGGCTGACCTGCCCGCTGCTGCTGCGTTCGGACGGCACGAAGTTCGGCAAGTCGGAGAAGGGAGCGGTCTGGCTCTCGGCCGACCGCACCTCGCCCTACACCCTGTACCAGTTCGTGATCAATCTGTCTGACGACGAGGCACGCCGGTTCGCCCTGTTCTTCTCGCTCATCGACCGTGAGCCGCTGGAGCGGCTGTTCGCCGAGCACGCCGAGGCTCCGGGCAGGCGAGCGTTGCAGCGTCACCTGGCGCGGGAGATCACCGCACTGGTGCACGGCCAAGCCGCGGTCGACGCGGCCGAGGCGGCGTCGGCAGCGTTGTTCAGCGGGGACGTGAAGGCGATCGGCGCGGATCTGCTCTCCGGCGTCTTCGCCGACGTGCCCACGGTCGAGGAGCCAGCCGCCCGGCTCGAGGAGGACGGCTGGCCGGTCGTCGATCTGCTGATCACCACCGGCCTCGCCAGCAGCAAGCGGGATGCGCGCGAGCACCTGGGCAACCGTGCGGTCCTGGTGAACGGGGAACGGGTCGGCGTGGAAGCCACCGTCGGGACCAAGGATCTGCTGCACGGCTCGGTCATCCTGGTCCGCCGCGGTCGCCGGGAATGGCGGGTAGCCCGCTTCACCTGAGCCCGGGACCACCGAGTTCACTTCCCTACCTGTCCAGAGGGACGAATCGGACAGCCAGCCCGCTGAACAGGCAGGGAACGAACGAGGGAACGGGCGCGGCTACTTGGCCGGCGGCCCGACCAGCAGGCCCTTGATATATGCGGCGTGCTCGTCAGCCACTGCCTTCCTGCCCCGGGCTCGAGAGAGCACCGTACGTCCGGCGTAGCCGGCGACGAGCATCGAGCGCATCACGTTCACCCGGGCCGGCGCATTGTGCTTACGTAGATAACGCACCATGGACGCACCGCGCATCTGCAGCATCCACGTCTTACCGGCCCCGGAACCTCCCGCCCCGTGGGGTACCAGCAGATCGGTGCGCAGCTTCTGCCGCAGCCCCGCCTCACGGATCGCCCGGCCGAGCGCCATGTCCTCGTTGTAGACGTAGAACGTCTCATCGAAGGCACCTAGTTCGAGGAAGGTGGACCGGCGGACCGCCATGCAGGCGCCGGTCAGCCACTCGGGGTTCATCGGGCGGCCCGGTGTCGGCCGGGCGAACAGCGCCGAGCTCGGCGCCACCTTGTGCGCTCCCAGCACGTGCAGCAGCACCCGGCGGGGCGTCGGCTCCCAGCCGCCGTTACCGAGCTCGGGCTTGTCGTCGTGCCCCTTCATGGTGGCCGCGCTGGTCACCAGTTCGGGATCGGCGATGAGGTCGTCGACCAGCGTGTCGATGACCTCCACGGTGGGCCGGCTGTCCGGGTTGCCGAGCACCACGTACTCGTAGCGCGACGAACGGATGCCCATGTTGGCGGCCTTCGCGAATCCCTTGCCGCCGCCGGAGTCAAGGTAACGGCTGTTGGGCCGGCCCGCGATCAGCTCGTCAACGCGGTCGACGCCCTCGGCGTTATCGATGATCACAATCGGCATGTCCAACGGAAGGGTCGCGAAGAGCTGCTCGAGCTGGCCACGGCTGTGAAAACTGACCAGTACCAGCTCGTACTGCCACCTGGACCAGTTGGGCTTCTCGACGGACATGGCGGCACGCTCCTCACTGCGTGTGCTGACGCGCACTCAGGTGGATGTCCACGCCTCGTGCGGTGTTGCGGTCCTGCGGTCCTGCGGTCCTGTACCACACGGTATTCCCGCCCCAGGGCGGGATGGTATTTCGATAGGCGTAGCCGGTGACGGGCCGAGGTGGGTTCTGCCAGCCAAAGCCGGTTCCGGCCGGCGTCAGCGGCGTCAGTTGCCGGACTGGGTCAGTTGCCGGCCGGGGCCAGCTCGGTCGGCGGGCCGGGCGGCGTCGTCTGCCCCGGTGGCGGGACCGGCCCCGTGGGCGCCGGTGACGTCGCGGAGGCCACGGCCGGCCGCTCCGGCTTGGGCCAGACGGCGGGCCGGCCCCGGGCCACGAAGCGCCGCACCCCGCCGAGCGCGACGGCCTGGAGGAAGAAGACCTGCGCGACCAGGCGGGTCGGACCGGGCGGCGTGCGCCCGGTCAGCAGCGCCGCGGTGCTCACAGCGCCGACGGCGTTGCCCGCCAGGAACAGCCGGGCGATCCAGCTCCGGCGGGCGGCCGGGAGGGCGAGCCCCACCAGGACGACCTGCGCCAACGGGCCGAACGACGAGCGGACCAGCCGGTGGCCCCACAGTTGCGGGGTGACCGGCAGCGCGCCGGGCACCAGCGCCGCCCGGCGCCGCCAGAGCATGTCGAGGTTGCCAGCAACGATGCGGGTCCGCCGCTCCCACTCCGCCGAGTAGTCCGGGCTCAACGACTCGATCGAGTACGCCTCGGGTTCGTAGACGACCCGCAGCCCCCCTTCGAGGATGTCGAGAGCCAGCCAGGCATCGTCGACGGCCACGTCCGCGGGCAGGGGCCGAAACGCCTGGCGGCGGAAGGCCAGCATCTCGCCGACCACGCCGATGGTCGCGCCGGTCGCCGACTCGCGGCGCTTCAGCCAGGACTCGAACTTCCAGTAGAAGCCCTGAGCGCCGTCGGGATCGTCGACCTGCTTCTCCCCTGCCACCGCGCCGACCGTCTCGTCGGTGAAATGGCGGGCGGCTGCCCGCAGGGCACCGGGCGCGAGCACGGCGTTCGCATCGGTGAGCACCACGAGCTCGTGGGTGGCGGCGGCGACTCCCTGGTTGACCGCCCGCGCCTTGCCGAGGCGTTCCCCGGACGACAGCACCCGCACGCCGGGCCGGCGCGAGGCCTCGGCCGTCTCCGGATCGTCGGCCACGACGATGATCTCCATCGGCCCGGGATAGTCCGTGCCGGTGAGTTCATCCAGTTTCGCCCCGATCACCGCCGACTCGCGATAGGCGGAGACGACCACGCTCAATCCCGGCCAGATCTCAGGGTCCGGCGGTGCCGTCGACTCCAGGCCATGACTGCGCAATCCGATATAGATCGGATACAAAACGTGACCGTAAACGGTTGTGGCTCCCAGCGCCGCGACGGCGGCACCTCGACCGATGGTCCGGACACCTGTCATAGCGGTTACCGTAGCGTTCCGCCGGTCAGCCACAACCAACGGCTCCGTCCTTTGCGGTACGGCGCCATTGACTCCATGACACGCCATGACGCCATGACGCCGCGCAGCCGTGGCACCCGCACCGCGCCAAAGTCGTCCCGCGGAATCGGATGGACCCCCCGGCGGACATGCGCGCACCTCGACCCCACCTTCACCTCACGACACTCTTGTCATCTACCTGCAACTGTCCGCGACACCCCGCACGAGTACCGAGCCCGCAGTCGTTACCCAACCCCACGGTCATTACAGTTGTCCGGTGAGCGACTCCACGCGCTGGATCGTCGTTGTCGAGGAACCGTTTCTCCCAGCGGACGCGGGCGGACGGGTGGAGACCTTCAGCTTCCTCACCGCGGCCTCCGCGGCCGGCGTTCGGATGCAGGTCCTGGTGCCTTCCCGGGAGAACCTGGATATCGCCGCGTACGAGGAGGCCGTGCCGGGTTCGGCCGTCATCCGGCTGCCTCGTGACGACAGCCCACGGGCACACCTGACGGCCCGGCCATTCATGCACGCCTCCCGGCCGGTCGGCCCGTTGCGCCGCGCGCTGGAGTCGACGCCGCCACGAGCCGACGCCGTGATCAGTTACAGCTGCCGGACGTCGCATCTCGGCGAGGAGGTCGCCCGGATCTGGAAGCTGCCACATCTGGTGCGCGCGCACAACGTCGACTCGGAGTTCTTCCGGGTGCTGGCCCGCAACAGCTCGGGGCCGCGCACCGTCGCCTACGAGCTGGAGTATCACAAACTGCGACTGGCGGAGCTTTCGATGCACCACTCTCCGCTCATCACCTGCATCGCGGACATCTCGCTGGAAGACCACAACTGGCGGCGTACGCGGGCGAGCATCCCGACGTTCCACCTGCCGCCGTTCCTGCCTGTCGGTGCCCTCACCGCATCGACGGGCACCGAGCCGACCGGCACCGGCCCGGCCGGGTCGGCCCCGCCGGGCCGGAAGCCGGCACCTCGGGACGGCGCCGGCAAGAAGCTGATCTTTGTTGGCTCGCTGGACACCCCGACCAACATCGAAGCCCTGCGCTGGTTCCTCGGCGGCTGCTGGCCGACGATCCGGGTCCGCCATCCCGACGCGACCTTCCAGGTGGTGGGGCGGCGTCCGGAGGAGGGCCTAGCGGCATGGCTCGGTGGCTTCGAGGGCGTGGAGCTGCACACCGACGTGCCGAGCGTTGCCGGTTACCTCGCCACGGCCACCCTGTCGGTGAACCCGATGCGTTCGGGATCCGGCGTGAACATCAAGGCGATCGAGGCAATGGCGACGGGAACGCCAGTCGTGAGTACACCCACCGGCAGCCGCGGCCTCGGCTGGACGCCCGGTACCCACCTCCTCGTCGCCGAGGACGCGGGGGCCTTCGCCGACGCCGCCTGCGGCCTGCTGGAACAGCCCTGGAAGGCGGCCGAGATCGGAACAGCCGGCCGGGCCTACGTGCTACAAGAACTCGACCACGCGGCACTCATCGGTCGCATCCAGGAACATCTGACGCCAGCCTGAGTCCTTCCCGCCGGGCCTCACCGGGCCGACGGAGGAGGGTGGTGGGCGGGAGACCGGTGGGCGGGAGACATATCAGAAGGTGAGCATCACCTTGCGGGCGTCGAACGCCTCCGCGTAGCGCGTCCCGCACTCGACGCCGCGCAGCCGCAGGGTTGCGCGGAAGGTCTCGTCGTCGAACCAGGCACGGTCCTGCTGGCTGCGGAAATGACGTTTGAGATGGTCGAGTTTTGCCCCGACCGTCTCCTCGGGGATCGGGACGTACAGGCTGGGGGACAGCCGGTCGGCCTCCCATTTCGGGATCTCGTAGCCGAGGATAAGCGCCCCGCGAAAGGCCTGCCACGCCAGCTCGCCGAGCACCCGGTGATCCTGGTGGGCATCCGCGAGCGCCGGGGCGAACACGATGTCCGGGGTGACCTGGCGGGCGATCTGCAGCAGGACCTCCTTGACCCCGCTCCACTCCCGCGGGAGGAAACCGTCCCGGACCTCGTGCAGGTGCAGCGAACCGAGCGAGGAGCCGAGCAGTTCACGCGCGCTCTCCTCCGCCTCCGAGCCGCGCTCGCCCTCGCTCGAGAAGACCACCCAGTGCACGGCGGCCTCCGGATGGGCGGCCAGCAACTGCATGATCGTGGCAGCGGCGCCGATCTCCACGTCGTCCGCGTGTGCCCCGAGGGCCACGACGCTGTATGCCCGACCATCGGCCGGCGGGCCCGCCGTCAACGCCAGCATCCGGCACTCCTCCGCGCTCGCCCGCCCTTTCTCTCCCCCTCATGCTCATGCCAGTGCACGAAGCCTCCGCCCCCCGGTTTCCCGGCAACCGGCCATGCCGTTGACCTTTCGCATCCACACCAACACTTGAAGTACCCAAGCACCCGGAGTGCCCACCGGACCGGCAGAAACACGCGGTGTCCGTCGAGCGGTTCAGAGCAACGCATGATAGCGGTTCTGCGCGGGCTCCAGACCGTCGGCGATGAGCATCTCGACCGAGTCGGCCGCGTGTTCGAGCAGGAGGGGCAGCTCACGGCGTTCGGTCGGGGTGAAGTCCCGCAGCACGAAGTCGGCCGGATCCATCCGGCCGGGCGGACGGCCGATGCCGACCCGGACCCGCAGGTAGTCCCGTGTCCCGAGCGCCGAGGAGATGGACCGCAGACCGTTGTGGCCGTTGTCCCCACCGCCGCGTTTGAGCCGCACAGCCCCGAAGGGGATGTCAAGCTCATCGTGCACCACGATGAGCCGGGAGACCTCGGCCTTGTAGAAGCTCCGGGCCGCCGCGACAGGATGGCCGGAGAGATTCATGAAGGAGAGCGGGCGGGCGAGGACCGCCCGCGCCCCGGCCAGGCGGGTCTCGGCGACATCGGCCCGGGAACGGTGCGACTTCAGCCGCGACCCGGTCCGCTCGGCGAGCAGGTCCACGACCATGAAGCCGGCGTTGTGCCGATTGCCGGCATAGGTCGGTCCGGGATTGCCGAGGCCAACGACGAGCCAGGGCCCATCGTCGGCCGGGATGGTTACCATCGGCAGACAACATCGGCGATGGAGCGGATCCGCTTAGACGGACGCGCTCGCGACGCCGGCCTCCTCCGCCACCGGAGTCTCGCCGAGCGAGGCCTCCTGCTGAGCGTTCGTCCGCTTGGCCAGGCACTGCACGACGACCAGGTCGGGGTCGGCGTCGAGCTCGGAGCCGGCCGGCAGCACCAGCTGGCGGGCGAAAATGCTCGTACCCGGCTCGAGCCCGGTGATGTCGACCTCGATCGGGCCGGGCAGCCGGGTGGCGTCGGCCTTCACCGCAATCGTGGTGACCTGCTGGTCGACCAGGGTGTCCGGGTATGGTTCCCCGATCACCTGCACGGGGATATCGGCCACGACCTTCTCGCCCCGGGCTACGAGCACGAGGTCGATGTGCTCGAAGCTGCCCTTGATCGGGTGGCGCTGGACGTCCTTCGCGAGCGCGAGTTCGGTCCCCGCGGCCAGCTCGAGCGTCAACAGGACGTTCGTGCCGGCGTCGGTCTTGAAGGCGTGGAGTAGGTCGTGTGCGGGCAGCGCAATGTGACGCGGCGGCTTACCGTGACCATAGAGAACGGCCGGGACCTTGCCGGCCCGACGGGTGCGACGAGCCCCGCCCTTACCGAACTCGGTGCGCGGCTCCGCGGTGATGCGGACCTCGGACATGGCGGCGCTCATCCTTTCCTAAACTGGGGATCCGGCGCCGGAGGGCGGTGGAACCACCGCGGCGCGGTCCTTCACAGTACCGGACGCGCCACGGCAAGGGGGAAACGACCCCGTTCTGTCAAGACCCTTGGTGCGTCGCGGCCTTGGTCACCCTGCCCGGTCACGCCGGGCCGCACCTCAGCGCACCTGCGGCCGGATGGTGGCAGCGGGGCGGACCTCCACCTTGGCGGGTAGCCGCGGACGACCGACCGCGGTCCGGGCTCGATGGAGCACCGGGCCACGGATGTCGTCGAGCACGCCGGCGACCCCCGACCCCGGGACAACGGTGACCGCGATCTCCAGCACGGGTTCCCGCCGGCCACGCAGCACCGCCCGCACCGCCTCGACGCCCGCGATCCCGAACACGTCGTCCTCGACGGCGTCGGTCAGTGCCGCGGCGGACAGATGGACACCGCCGAGCGCATCATCCGTCACGTAGAGTCCACGGCGCCGCGCCGCCAGCGCCGTCTGCGCCCGAAGCCACCCGAGGGCGAGCAGGACGACCAGCCCGGAACCGATCCCCACGGCGAGCCAGAACCAGGTGTGGGAGGTCGGGTAGGAACGGGTGTCGGCATCGAGCACCGCCTCGTCGGCGACGTCGTCTCCGAACGCACCGGCCCCCACCAGCAACGCGAGAACACCGGCCGCGAGGCAGAGCAACCCGACTCCGACCAGGGCGACCCGGTTGAGGCGGTCGGGCGGTGGCTCGGACAGCCCGGCCGGCCCACCGCCGGGCTCCGTGGGTACCCCGCCACCCGCCGAGCGGCCCTCGGCGGTCTGCCCTCCCGCTGCCCGTGTCTCGGTCATGCCGCACCGCCACCGGTCCGTCCCGCCCCGTTGACGGTCCGGTCCGCGGCCGGTGGGGTCGCCTGGATGCGCAGCTCGAGCGGCTCAGCCAGTTCGAAGGAGGCGAGCAAGGAGGCCAGGACGGCACCCGCGCGCTCCCGCGCGCCACCGGCGGCACGCGGCCGAAGACGCAGGCGGACGTCGGCGGTCCGGTCACGGACCCGAACCCGGGCGGCCCGCACCCCGTCGACGGTCAGGGCGGCGGAGCTCAGCGCCCGCGCAAGCCCTCGCCGCTCGACGAAGACAATGGTCTGCGCGCAGCTGCGCCGCACGGTGAGTCGGGACGGCGTTCCGCGCCGCGCTCCGAGCCAGATCAGCAGCAGGCCGACCAGAACGCAGATCCCCGCGGCCAGTCGGACCGCCCCGGAGGACCAGGCCGTGCCCGCCAGGCCGTCCGCCCACGCCGGCCAGTCGACCACGGCGTAGCCCCTGCCACCGCCGGCCGCAGCCACGATCTCGATGACGGTGATGACCCCGGCGGCCGCGGTCAGCGCGGCGAGCAGTCCGGCAACGATTCTACGCCCCACCCACACGGCACCCTCCTCTCACCGAGCCCAGCCTTGCCTGTTACCCGTGGTCTTGTTACCCGTGCTCTGAACGCGAACCGGCGGGACAGAAGATGGCCGCTACCCATCGGAGGACAGCGACGGGATCTCGATGTCCAGGTGTGCCACGCGCACACCCGTGAGCGCCGCGACCCGGTCCCGCACCTCACAACGGACCAGCTCGGCCGTCTCCGTGACCGGGATCGGGTAACGCACGGAGAACGACATCGTCAGCCGGGCGGTGGCTCCCTCCATCTTCGCCGAGACCCGTGGCCGCCCGGCACGCCCACGACGCCGCGCGCCGCCACGGCGCGGGAATCTGCGTGGCGGTCCGGTAACGCCGACAACGTCCGCCGCCGCCATGGCCGCGATCTTCTCGACAACCCGGTCCGCCACCCGCAGGGAACCGGCCCCTGACCGCCTACCCGCGGGACGGCCCGGTCGCACACGCTCCCTCTCGTTCACCGCCGCCCCCGACGCCGGTCACCGCCCACGTAACGGGTGATATCGAGATCACCATCCACCACCTTGCCGATAACCAGCCCTATCGCACCGAAGACCAGCACGATCAGAAACTCGCCGAAGCCCCCGAAGGCGAGGGCGAGTCCGGCGATCAGACCGATGATCAGGCCAAGCGCGCTCGATCGCATGTGGCTCTTCCCCTTTCCCAGCCCATCCAGCCCGGCCCATCCTGCGGCCGCGGTACCCGGTCCGCCCCTCTGGACCGGCAGATCGAGGGGCGTCCCGCGTGATCGTCACATGGAACCGGGCCCGGGGTGCGGTCCCGCGGATCCGGTGTCGCCTCAGCGCACCCGAGGACCACGGCCGGGGCCGAACCGCACCCAGCGGTACGACCACCACCGGCGCGCGGAGTCGGGACACCGGCGCCCGCGACCGCGAACCCAGGCGAACAGGATGCCCGCGGCGGTGGGCCGATGATGGGTGGTGAGGCGGACGCCCGGAACACCCGGCGCGTCCGGCCCAGCCGGCCCGTCCGGCGCGGATCGCAGGGCCCGCAGGCCGGCGGCGAACGCCTGTGGATCACCTCCCCGATCCGGGTGGTGCGTGCGGATGAACGCGCGGATCTCGGCCCTGCGTCGGGCGGCGTCGAGCTGGCGTCGGGATGACTCCTGCCGCCGATCGGAGGTCATGACGCCCCCATCTCCGCCACCCCCGCATCCGGCACCCCCGAACGGAGCGTCTCCGGACCGACCACCGCCGCGTCCGGCCCCTCCGGGCACGACAGGTCCGGATCCGGAATCGCCAGATCACGGATGACGACGTCGACCCGGGGACAGCCGGGTTCGGCCGCCAGCACCGCGGCGCGCACCCGGGCGGCGAGCTCACCGAGCCGTTCCCCGTACCGGCACACGATCTGCACCAGGATCCCGTCCGGCCGTACCCGTACCCCCTCCACCCGGCGGCCCGGAAGGTAGGTCGCGACCTCGGCCGCGGCACCCGCCCCGCCGTCCGGAACGCGGTGACGATCCTCGTGCCGGACCGGCGCGCCGATGAGCCGGACGACACCGGGACAGGACAGCACGGTCCGGGCCACGGCATCCGGATCCCAAGCGAACCCGCTCACCGGCCCGGCCGCCGTCGGGTTCGTACTCATTCGACCCGCCGCGACTCTTCCGATTCCTCCTCGCCGATGTAGACGTCGTCGATCGCGATATTCACCTCGGTGACCTCCAGGCCCGTCATTCCCTCCACGGAGGTGACGACGTTGTGCCGGATCGAGTGGGACAGATCCACGATGGAGACCCCGTAGTCGCAGACGACGTCGAGGTCGATCGCGGCCTGCCGTTCCCCGACCTCCACCGCGACTCCCTGGGAGACGCTGGCCGACGCGCCGGGGATGCGGGCCCGGAACGAACCCATCGCGCGGGCCCCACCCGAGCCCAGGCTGTGTACCCCGGAGACCTCGCGTGCCGCGACACCGGCGATCTTGCGGACGACGGCGTCCGCGATCGACGTCCGGCCCCGGCCGGTCACCAGCTCGGTGGACGTCTTGCGCTCCGGCACGGTGGTGCGACGCGCACCACCTGCGTCCGAGGTCTTCGCCTCGGGCCCGGCCGCGCTGGTTGTGGTGGTCATGGTGCTCCTTCCTGGCCGGCATCGTCGGAGCGCCCAAAGCGGTGGAAGGGGTCAGGTCCGACCAGGAGCGGGACGTCGAGGGACGATCCGTCCGGGCGCTCTCCGGTGCGGTCGTTCACGATCAGGGATACCCGAATTCTCCGGTCGGACAACAACCCGTTCCCGTCGGCACAGCTACGATTACTGAACGGAAGCGCGCATCGTCCCCGCCGCGTCGCCGGGGGCCGATTCGCTGCGCCCCTCGCGATCCTTCGCGGGCGGACGCTCATCCGCTCCCGGCGCGGGCGGATAGGTTTGGGTGCCGGCCGCCACCGAACGCCACGCCGCCCAGCGGGCGCGTGCGTCCGAGCGAAGGAGCATCCGCTGCCTCGATCCCACCCGGGTCCGCGCCGAAACGCCGGAGCCGGCCCCGCTACCGTCACCGTGCGAGCCCCGGCCAAGGTCAACCTGCATCTCGGCGTCGGACCGCTCCGACCGGACGGCTACCACGACATCATCACAGTGCTGCAGGCCGTCTCGCTGTTCGACGACGTCTCGGCGACGTCGGTCGATCCCCCGCAGTTCCACGGCTCGGGGCTATCGACCACCGGCGACGGCGGCGGGGACGGCCGGTCCGGCGGGGACGTAGTCGTGACCGTCGAGGTGTCCGGGGAGGGCGCCGACCCGGCGTCGCTGGGTCCGGCGACGCCCACGCCGGAGGTCTCCATCGTCCCCACTGGCCGGGACAACATCGCCGTCCGGGCCGCTCACCTGGTTGCCGAGGCCGCGGGCATCACCTCGGAACGTGTTCATCTCACCCTGGCGAAGGGCATCCCCGTCGCCGCGGGGATGGCCGGGGGCAGCGCCGACGCGGCGGCGGCGCTCGTCGCCTGCGACGCGCTGTGGCAGACCGGACTGGACCGGGCGACCCTGACCCGGCTCGCCGCCCAGCTCGGCAGCGACGTCCCGTTCCCCCTGGCCGGCGGCACCGCACTCGGCACCGGGCACGGCGAGCAGCTCACCGACGTCCTGGCGACGGGCGAGTACTACTGGGTGTTCGCGCTCGCCGACGGCGGCCTGTCCACCCCCGCGGTCTACAAGGAGTTCGACCGGCTGACCGAGGGCAAACTGCGGACCGGCCCGACCCCCGCCGACGACGTGCTCGCCGCGCTGCGCACCGGCGACCCCGGTCAGCTCGGGGCCGCCCTGGTCAACGACCTGCAGCCGGCGGCGCTGCGGCTTCGGCCGTCCCTGCGCCGCGTCCTGGAGGCGGGCCGGGAGCTGGGAGCCGTCGGGGCGATCGTGAGCGGCTCCGGTCCGACCTGCGCCTTCCTCGCGGCCGGAGCGCAGGAGAACATCGCGCTCGCGGCAAGCCTCGCCGGGATGGGGGTCGCCCGCGCGGTACGCCGGGCCTCCGGGCCGGCGAGCGGCGCCAGGATGGTGGAGGGGGCAGGCGAAGCGCCGTGAGCGCCGTCCTGGTCAGCCTCGAGAACGTCGACGCCGCGTTCGGCACCCGGACGCTGCTCGACCGGGTGAGCCTGGGGATCGGCGCCGGGGAACGGATCGGGGTCGTCGGGCGCAACGGGGCCGGGAAGTCCACCCTGCTGCGGATCATCGCCGGCGAGGTGGCCCCGGACGCCGGCCGGGTCGTGCCCGCCGGTTCCACCCGGGTCGCCACCCTGGCGCAGGCCGACGTGCTCCCCGCCGAGCGCACCGTGCGCGAGATTGTCGTGGGCACCGTCGCCGAGCACGAGTGGGCGGTGGATCCCCGGCAGCGGGGCATACTCGCCGGGCTCGGGCTGCTCGAACGGCTCGACGACCCGGTCGGGCCGATGTCGGGCGGGGAACGCCGCCGGGTGGCGCTGGCCCGGCTCCTCGTCCAGGACACCGACCTGCTGATCCTGGACGAGCCGACGAACCACCTGGACGTCGAGGGGGTCACCTGGCTCGCCCGGCATCTCGCCGGCTTCCGCGGTGGACTGCTCGTCGCGACCCACGACCGCTGGTTCCTCGACGAGGTGTGCGGACGGGTCTGGGAAGTCGTGGACGGGCGCGTCGACGCGTACGAGGGCGGCTATTCCGCGTACGTGCTCGCACGGGCCGAACGCACCCGGCGGGCCGACGCCACCGAGGCCAGGCGCCAGAACCTGCTGCGTAAGGAACTCGCCTGGCTACGCCGCGGCCCGCCCGCCCGGACCAGTAAGCCGCGCTTCCGCATCGACGCGGCCAATGCGCTGATCGCCGACGAGCCACCGCCCCGGGATACCATGGCGCTGCGCAGCTTCGCGGCATCCCGGCTGGGCAAAGACGTCTACGACGCCGAGCATGTCACGGTCCGGATCGGGGACCGGACGTTGTTCGACGACGTCACCTGGCTGGTCGGACCGGGGGACCGGATCGGGCTGGTCGGTGTCAACGGAGCCGGCAAGACCACCCTGCTGCGCGTGCTGCTGGGTGCGGTGACGCCGGACGCCGGCCGGGTCCGGGTGGGGGCCAGCGTGCGACCGGCTCTGCTGTCCCAGGAGATCGCCGAACTACCGGCGCCACTGCGGGCATTGGAGGCCGTCGAACAGGTCGGGCGGGTCCTGGAGGTCGAGAAAGGCCGGGAACGGACCGCCGGCCAGTTACTCGAGCAGTTCGGCCTCCCGTCGTCGCGGCAGTGGACGCGGGTCGGGGACCTCTCCGGCGGCGAACGCCGCCGGCTGCAGCTGCTGCGCCTGCTGATGGCCAGACCGAACGTGCTGCTCCTCGACGAGCCGACCAACGACCTCGACACCGACACCCTCACCGCGCTCGAGGACCTCCTCGACTCGTGGCCGGGCAGCCTGATCGTGGTCAGCCACGACCGCTATTTCCTCGAACGCACCTGCGACGTGACGCTGGCGCTGCTCGGCGACGGGCACCTGCGCATGCTGCCCGGCGGCATCGAGGAGTACCTCGCCCGGCGCGCGGCCGCCCGGGAGGAGGCCGCGGCCCGGGCACCGTCATCCCGGGGTTCGTCGGCCTCCGGCGGCGGAGCGGGCGGGCAGGCCACCGGCGGACAGGGCACCGGCGGACAGGCCACCACCATCGCCGAAGCTGGGCGGACAGGTGGGCGGCCCGCCCTGTCCGGGAGCGAGCTGCGCGCCGCCCGCAAGGAGCTGACCCGGCTCGAGCGCGCCCTGGACCGGCTGAGCCGACGCGAGCAGGAGCTGCATCACGAGCTGGCCGAGGCCGCGACGGATCATGGGCGTCTGCTGACGCTGGACGCCGAGCTGCGCGCCGTCGTCGCGGACAAGGACAGCACCGAGGAGGCCTGGCTCACCCTCGCCGCCGAGATCGAGGGTGGCTGACAAGCCGCCGCCACCCGCCGCCCGGTCAGGCGGTAGCGCGTTTCGCCGCGAGACGCGCCGGGTCCGGCCAGCGGACGTCCCGCACCAGGTGGACGGTCTCCATCAGCTTGATCAGGTAGAAGCTGGTGTCGATTTGCCAGGGCCGCACCCCGTGCCGGGCCGAGGTCGGCTCGGCGTGATGCAGGTTATGCCAGGACTCGCCCATCGACAGCAGGGCCAGCGGCCACACGTTGGTCGACCGGTCCCGCGACCGGTAAGGACGCGAGCCGAGGACGTGGCAGATGCTGTTCACCGACCACGTGACGTGGTGCAGCAGCGCGATACGGACCAGCCCGGCCCAGAAGAACGCCTCCAGCGCCGCGGCGAACGAACCCCCCCACAGGCCGCCGATCATGGCGGGCAGCGCGAGGCTGGCGAACGCGCACAGCGCGAACGAACGGCTGACCTTCATGATGTCGGGATCGTCGAGCAAGTCCGGGGCGAACCGACGCTGGTCGGTCTGCTCGACGTCGAACAGCCAACCCACGTGGGCGTGCCAGAGACCCTTGATCAGCGACCACGTCCCCGGACCGTAACGCCATGGCGAGTGCGGATCGCCCTCGGTGTCGCTGAAGGCGTGATGACGCCGGTGGTCGGCCACCCACCGGATGACCGGGCCCTCGATCGCCATGTTGCCGGCGACCGCCAGCGCGATCCGCACCGGCCTGGACGTCCGGAAGCCGCGGTGGGTGAAGTAACGGTGGAAGCCGATCGTCACGCCATGGCCGGTGATGCCGTAGAACACCACGGCGAGGACGACGTCCCGCCAGGAGATCCACCGCCCCCACATCGCCGGGATCGCGACCGCCAGGGCGACCAGCGGCACCACGATCGTCACCACCATCACGACCTGCTCGACGCGGGCCTTCGTCATCGAACGGGGCCGCGAGGCGTTGCCGCGGCTGTTCGCGGGATCAGCCCGGCGGGGAACCGGGCCCGTGGTGGGTTCGCGGTCGTCCCGCGGTACCCGATTGTCGCTCGGTGTCACCGTGTCGGTAGCGGTCATCGCCTCGTTCCGTCCGTCGCGGCTGGCCCACTGTGCCGGCGCTCCATCCGCCACGGTAGCCCGCCGACATGACAACGTCCCCCCGCCTCTACGTCCGCCACGCAAACAAACCATCGGTCGCCGACCCGGATCGATCGGCACCGCCGCGCACCACGGTCACCGGCAGGTCGATGACAAGCCGATGACGAATAGCGACATCTAATAAAATTTGATGTTATTAGATGACAGCCAGTGGCAGTCGGGCGACGAAGAGATGAACGGCAGCCAACCAAACCCGGTCCGGGACGCCCGCCCGCGCCGGCCGGCCGGCAGGGTAGCCGGCGGTGGCCCGGCTTTTACCATCCGAGCCACCCCACGATGGTAGAGTTGGCATGTTTTCTCGCGGTCCGCCGTAGTGTAATCGGCAGCACAGGAGATTTTGGTTCTCTTAGTCCACGTTCGAGTCGTGGCGGCGGAGCACTACCGGGCCCGGAGCTACCGGGCACCATCAGTAATACCATCGAAAAGAATATTCCGGAAGCACCGCCGCACCATCACCACGGCGGCAGACAGGCACACATCATTTCCCAATCCGGGGCCGGCGTGTTCCCGGGATGGCCGTGGCATCTGCCGGCGCCTTCCGATCGACGGGTAGTGTGGGCGCCGTCGCCCCACCGCTGTCCAGGTCCGAAGACTCGGGAGATCGCGTGACATCATCACGTCCGGCGGCCGTCATCATCCTGGCAGCGGGCGAGGGCAAGCGCATGCGCTCGACGACACCGAAGGTGCTGCACCACATCGCCGGGCGCTCCCTTCTCCACCACGTGCTAAGCGCGGCCGGAGCCCTCGCGGCGGCGCGTACCGCGGTCGTCGTGGGCCACGGCCGCGAACAGGTCGCGGCGATGCTGGCGGAGCAGGCTCCCGAGGTCGTCCCGGTCGTCCAGGACCGCCAGCACGGCACGGGCCATGCCGTCCGGGTGGCCTTGGCGGCGCTCGGCGAGCTGGCGCCCAGCGGCACGGTGGTCGTGCTGCCCGGCGACACCCCGCTGTTGACCGGCGCGACGCTCACTGCCCTGGTGGCCCAGCACCATGCCCGGGCGGCCGCGGCAACGGTCCTGTCGGCCGTTGTCGACGACGCCACCGGTTACGGCCGGGTGGTGCGCGACGGCGACGGCGCGGTCCGGGCCATCGTCGAGCATCGCGACGCCGACGCCGCCACCGCGACGATCCGAGAGATCAACACCGGCGTGTACGCGTTCGCCGCGGGCCCACTCCAGACCGCACTCGCAGGGCTGACCAGGGACAATGCTCAAGGTGAGGAATACCTCACCGACGTCGTCGGGCTGCTGGTCGCCGCCGGGCGGCCGGTGGCCGCGCGGGTCGTGGACGATCCCGGCGAAGCCGGTGGGGTGAACGACCGCGTCCAGCTCGCCGCCGCCGGACGGGTGCTGCGGGACCGGATTGTCGAGGTGGCGATGCGCGCCGGCACCACCGTCGTCGACCCGCAGACCACCTGGATCGACGCCGACGTCATCCTCGAACCGGACACGACGCTCGCCCCCAACACCTTCCTGCACGGCCGGACGCACGTCGCTCGCGGCGCCGTCATCGGCCCCGAGTGCACCCTGACGGACACGGCAGTGGGCGCGGGCGCGACCGTCCTGCGGACCACAGCCGAGCAGGCCGAGATCGGCGCCGGGGCCGTGGTCGGGCCTTACAGCCATCTCCGGTCGGGCACCCGGCTAGGCTGCGAAGGCAAGATCGGCTCCTTCGTCGAGACGAAGTCGGCCGATCTCGGGAACCAGACGAAGGTCCCGCACCTGGCGTATGTCGGCGACGCGGTGGTCGGCGAGCGCAGCAACATCGGATGCACGACGGTCTTCGTGAACTACGACGGGGTGGCCAAGCACCGCACGATGATCGGCTCGGACGTCCGGATCGGCAGTGATACCATGCTTGTTGCTCCGGTCACGGTCGGGGACGGGGCCTACACCGGCGCCGGATCCGTGATCCGGGAGGACGTTCCGCCGGGCGCGCTGGCGGTCCGGGAGGGGCGGCAACGGATCATCGAAGGCTGGGTCTCCCGCCGCCGTCCCGGCAGCCCGGCGGCACGAGCGGCCGCCGCGGCCGGCGTCCCGGCCCCCGACGGTGCCGGAGATCCCGAGCGTCCCGATGAAATGCCACAACCGTCCGCGGCCGAGGCCGCCGTGCCGATCCCAGTTCATCAGGGTGACGTGGCGCACCGGAGTGAGTTGCCGCCTACCGGCAAGGGCGAAGCCGGCATCGCCGGTATTCCCGGCGCGGGGAGCAGAACGTAAAACCGGGAAGCAGAATGTAAAGAGACGTCCGTCCGAACCTTCTGGCCAGCGAGGGGATGCACACCGCCCCGGTCTGCCCCGCCCGGGTCGGCGGCCCGGGGTCCGCGGGCGGCAGCCGGCGGGTATCGCCGGAGTCGCGGGCGGCGATCCGGGCACGTGGGTACCGTCCCGCCTGCGCCAACAGGGGCGGGACCGGGTAAGCCCGAGTGTTGAACCGTGCGGCCTCACGGCCGTTCCCCCGAACGGGTCACCCGCCCGGGGGCTGCCCACGCCAGCCCGACCACGCCGTCACGCCCGAGGAGTACGCGGTGGCCTACCAGACCGAGAACCGGCGCAATCTGATGCTCTTCGCGGGACGTTCGCACCCGGGCCTCGCGGCGGAGGTCGCGGCCGCGCTCGACGTCGAGCCCGTCCCCACCAATGCTTACGAGTTTGCCAGCGGCGAGATCTTCGTCCGCTTCTCCGAATCGGTTCGAGGCTGCGACGCCTTCGTGCTCCAGTGCCATTCGGCCCCGGTGAACACCTGGCTGATGGAACAGCTGATCATGGTGGACGCGCTGAAGCGGGCCAGCGCCAAACGGATCACCGTCGTCGCGCCCTTCTACCCCTATGCGCGCCAGGACAAGAAGCACCGTGGCCGGGAGCCGATCTCGGCCCGCCTCGTCGCCGATTTGTTCAAGACCGCCGGCGCGCACCGGCTCATGTCAGTCGACCTGCACACTGCCCAGATTCAGGGCTTCTTCGACGGGCCGGTGGACCATCTCTTCGCGTTGCCGCTGCTCACCAACTACATCGAGTCCAAGCTGGACACGTCCGAGGTGACCGTCGTCGCCCCCGACTCGGGCCGGGTCCGCGTGGCTGAGCGGTGGACCGACCGGCTCGGCTGCCCGCTGGCCATCATCCACAAGCGGCGTGACCCGGACGTTCCCAACCAGGTGAAGATGTTCGACGTGGTCGGCGAGGTGCACGGACGGACCTGCGTCATCGTCGACGACATGATCGACACTGCCGGCACGATCACGAAGGCCGCGGAGTCACTCAAGGAGCACGGCGCGGCGGGCGTCATCGCGGCGGCAACCCACGGCGTGCTGTCCGGCCCCGCCGCCGACCGGCTGAAGAACTCGGAGATCAGCGAGGTCGTCCTCACGAACACGTTGCCCCTGCCCAGCGAGGCTCGCATCGACAAGATCACCGAACTGTCCATCGCCCCGCTGCTGGCCGCGGCCATCAAGGCCGTGTTCGAGGACGGGTCGGTGACCGGCCTGTTCGGCGGAGACGCCTGACCGAGGCTCGGATCTCCCACCCCGCCACCGAGACAGGCGCAGGCAGGCGAACGGCCGCGAAGAACGACCTGGGGCGTCCCGGCGGCTGCCCCGCGTCCGTAGACTGCCCTGCCATGGCAGCGCAACAGCCGAAGGTGTCTCTCACCGGGATCAAGCCGACGGGCGAGCCGCACCTCGGCAACTACATCGGAGCGATCCGGCCGTCGCTGGAGCTCACCTCGACCTACGAGTCGATCTATTTCGTCGCCGACTATCACGCCCTGACATCCGTGCGTAGTCGCGAGGAGTTGGCGAGCTACACCCGCTCGGTGGCGGCCACGTGGCTCGTGCTCGGACTCGACCCGACGAGCACGATCTTCTACCGCCAGTCCGACGTCCCCGAGATCTTCGAGCTGGCCTGGGTGCTGTCCTGCGTCACCGGCAAGGGTCTGATGAACCGGGCCCACGCCTACAAGGCAGCCCGTGACCGCAACGCCGAGGCCGGCGTCCCCGATCTGGATGCCGGCATCAACATGGGCCTGTTCAACTATCCGATTCTGATGGCCGTCGACATTCTCATCATGAATGCCGACGTGGTCCCCGTCGGTCAGGACCAGTCGCAGCACGTGGAATACGCCGCCGACATCGCCGGCTCCTTCAACCATCTGTTCGGTGACGTGTTCAGCCTGAAGATCCCGGAGGTGGTCCTCCCGGCCGGGATCTCGGCGAAGGTACTGCCCGGCATCGACGGCCGCAAGATGAGCAAGTCATACCGGAACACCATTCCCCTCTTCGCGCCGGAGAAGCAGCTACGGAAACTCGTCCGTGGGATCGTGAGCGACAGCACCCCGCTGGCGGACCCGAAGGACCCGGACAGTTCCGCGGCCTTCGTCCTGCTCGAGAACTTCGCGGCTCCCGAGGCAATCAAGGAGATGCGCAGCCGTCTGGAGCAGGGTGGCACTGGATGGGGCGAGGTGAAGAACGCCCTGTTCGGGACGCTCAACGACTGGCTGTCACCGCTGCGGGAGCGCTACACCGAGCTCATCACCCCGGACAGCGAGCTGGACGACATCCTCGCGGCGGGTGCCGAGCGGGCCCGCGACCGGGCCCGGCCAGTGCTCGCCGGGGTCCGGCGCGCGATCGGGATTTCCCCGCTCTGACCTTCCCCGCTCTGGTCTCCCCCGCTGTTCCGCCCTCCCCCGCCCGTTCCACCGGACGGGTCAGTCGGAACGGGCGGCGCGGGCGGCGGCCAGCCGGCAGAAGGCCGCGACATCGAGGGTCTCGCCCCGGGCACCGGGATCGACCTCGGCGGCACGCGCCAGTTCCCCGGCGGCGGCGGGCGATCCGGCCCAGGGCGCCAGGGCCGTACGCAGGGTCTTGCGGCGCTGCGCGAACGCGGCATCGATCGCGGCGAAAACGTCCGCCCGCAGCCGCGCCGGACCGGGCAGGGGCCTGCGGGTGAAGGCCACCAGCCCTGAATCGACATTCGGCTGCGGCCAGAAGACCGGTCTGGGCACCGCGCCGGCCGGCCGGGCGTGCGCATACCAGGCCAGCTTGACGCTGGGCGCCCCGTACACCCGGCTGCCCGGCGGCGCGGTGAGCCGGTCGGCGACCTCCGCCTGGACCATCACCAGCCCGCGGCGCAGCGAGGGCAGCCGTTCCAGCAGCCCGAGCAGCAGCGGCACCGCGATGTTGTAGGGCAGGTTCGCGGCGAGCACCCCGGGCGCAGCCACGTCGGCGGGCAGGTCGGCCGAGGTAACCCGCAGACCGTCGGCGGCCACCACGCGCAACCGCTCGGCGACGTCGGCCGGCAGCCGGGCGGCCACGGTCACCGGCAGGACCGCGGCGAGGGGGCGATCCACCTCGACAGCGACGACGGCCTTCGCCGCCTCGACGAGCCCCAGGGTCATCGACCCGAGTCCTGGCCCGATCTCCAGCACCGTGTCGTCCGGGCCGACGCCGGCGAGCCGCACCAGCCGGCGGACGGTGTTCGCGTCGACGAGGAAGTTCTGCCCGCGCCGTTTCGTCGGCCGCAGGTCCAGCTCGTGCGCGAGGGCCCGAAGCTCAGCCGGCGAGAACAGCGCGTCGGTGTCTACCAGGGCCCGAACACCCGCTCCGCGTTTGCGGCGATGTGCGTGCCGAGCTCGGCGACGCCGACGCCGCGGGTCTCGGCCAGCACCCGCAGCGTCAGCGGAATGAGGTACGGGCCGCCGGGCCGGCCCCGCCAAGGGGTCGGGGTGAGGAACGGCGCGTCGGTCTCCACCAGGATGAGATCCGCCGGAGCGACGGCCGCCGCCTCCCGCAGATTGGCGGCATTGGAGAAGGTGACGTTACCGGCGAACGACATCACGTACCCGGCGTCCGCGCAGATCTTCGCCATCGCCGTGTCCCCGGAGAAGGCGTGGAAGACGACCTTCTCCGGGGCGCCCTCCTCGCCGAGGATGCGCAGCGTGTCGTCGTGGGCGTCCCGGTCGTGGATCATCAGCGCCCGGCCGGTCTCCTTGGCGATCGCGATGTGGCGCCGGAAGCTCTCCTGCTGCGCGGCATGCGCCTCGGGTGGGGTGCGGAAGTAGTCCAGGCCCGTCTCGCCGATCGCGCGCACGCGATCGGCGTGGGCCAGCTCGGCGATGGCGGCGAACGTCTCCTCGGTGACCCCGTGGGCCGCCTCGTTAGGATGGATCGCGACGGCGGCGTAGATCTCCGGATGCGCCGCGGCGACCTCGGCCTGCCATCTGCTGGTGGGCAGGTCGATGCCGACGGTGACGGCCCGCGTGACACCAACTGCCCGGGCCGCCGCGATCGCCGCCGGAACTTCGGTGCCCATCAGGTCGAGATGACAGTGGCTGTCGACCACGGCCACGGGAAGAGGGTCCGGCGGTGGCGGCGGATCACCCGACCGGCCAGAGTTTCGCGCCACCTCGCCCGCCCTCCCGTGCCCGCCCTTCGTTTCCTGAAGTCTGAAGTCTACGACCGCCGCCGAGTGTGCCAGACAACCCGGCATGGGACGCTAATCGGGTGAGCAAGCGCAAGGACCCCACGCGATGACGACACCGTTGACCGTTGCCCTGGTCACCCCGCTGACCGGTCCCGACGCCGCCCAGGGCCTCGCCGGGCTACGAGGGGTCACCCTGTGGGCGCGTGACGAACGCCTCCCACCGCCCTGGGACGAGGTGAGTCTCACCGCCTACGACGCGTATCCCGATCCGGCCGCCGCCATGCGCGCCGCGGTGGCCGCGGGACCCGACGCCCTGCTCGGACCCTACGGCCACCGGGCGGCACTCGCGGCCTGTGCTGCGACGGACCGGGTGGTCTTCAACACCGGCGCCCCGTCCACGCGCTTCGTCCGGCAGGCCTTCCCGAACGTCGTGAACATCGCCGCGGCCACCTCGACCTGGCCGCGCGGGGTCCTCGCCGCCGTGCGGGCGGCCGATCGACGGGCCCGCAAGGTCGTCCTGCTCGCCTCCGGGGACACCGCCGTCGAGATCACATCGGTAACGAAGGCCGCCGCGGTAGCGCAGTCGTTCGAGGTGGCTTCGCACGTCTTCCCCCCGGGCAAGGCCGCCCTCACCGCGACCCGGCTGCCCCCGGGCGACATCCTCATCGTCCACGCCGGCCCGGACGACGAGCTGGCGGCGGCGAACATCCTGCTGCGCCGGCCGTGGCGGGCGGCCGCCTTCTCCACGGCCGTCAGTGCGCAGGCCACCGCGAGCCTGGGCGACCTGCGCGAGCAGCTGCTGGCGCCGGGCAGCTGGATGCCCGAGAACACCCAGCCGACCGCGACCGGTCCGACCGCGCGGGAGTTCACCGCCGACTTCACCGCCCTGCACGGCGTCGCGCCGACCGAAACGGCGGCCTGGGCCTACGTCACCGGGCTGATCCTGGGACGGGCCATTCGCTACTGCGGAGGCGTGCAGGACACCTCCGTGCTCGCCGCCGCCCGGGGCATCGACACGACCACGTTGCTCGGTCGCTTCCGGCTGGACGAGGCGACGGGGCTCCAGGTCGGCCACCAGATCCCGATCGTGCAGTGGCAGGCCGGTGCCTCCCGGACGGTCTGGCCCCGTGAGTCGGCGCGGGCACCGTTCGCCCATCCCCGGCTGTTCACCAGCCGCCCGGGGACGGCGTCGCGGACTTCGCCGGGGACGGGCACGTTTTCGATCAGCCCTCCCACGCCGACGGCCGGATCGGGGACGACGCCCCCGACCGCGCAGCCCCGGACCACGCAGCCCCGGACCACGCAGCCCCCGACCACGCAGCCCCGGACCGCGCAGCCTCGGACCGCGCAGCCTCGGACGCCTCCGGCCTCGCGCACACTCCCCACCACGTGAGTGGGCCTCCGCCGCCGACGGGCCATCCGGGGCGGGTGAACCGTCCGGAGCGGTGGACCACCCGGAGCGGGTGAACGGTGATTGGTTCGGGTGCCGCCGTGGTACTGAGAAACTCACGGCGGCACTTGGCGGCCCGCGGAGGGGGAAACATGGCAGCGGGTCCACTCGGTCGTGCTCCCGCGGGGCCGTGGCGCCGCCGGGCCGCAGTGGGCATCCTCGGTGGCCTGACGGTGGCCTTCGCGGTGGCGACGGCCCGGCTGTTCGTCTTTCCGCACCAGGATGCTCCCGCCCCGGTGGACGCGATCGTCATGTTCGCCGGGAGTCCGGGACGGCTCGAACGCGCCGTCGCACTCACGCGGGCCGGCTACGCACCCGTGCTCGCGGTCTCGGCGCCGACGGAGAAGGACCCGTGCCCCGGGCCCATTCCCGGGGTCGAGGTGATCTGTTTCTCGCCCGATCCGCGGACGACCCAGGGCGAGTCGCGGTGGACCTCCGCGGCGGCGGCACGCCGCGGGTGGCATTCGCTCATGGTCGTCGCCTCGACCTCACAGAGCACGCGCGCCCGGCTGCGCCTCGACCGTTGCTATGACGGCGAGACGCGGATGCAGGGGGTCCCGCCCCCGCGCCGGGCCTGGCCGTACGTGATCGCCTACGAGTGGGCGGCCCTGGGCAAGGCCCTCGTTCTCCAACACCACTGCTGACCGCCGACCGTGCTCAGCGCCCGTCGGCCCGGTCCCCGGCCCGGGCGGCGAGCTCCGCGGCATAGACCTCGTTGCGGGAGACGCCGTACTCGGCGGCCACGGCCTTGCGCGCGTCCTTCGGGGACATCCCCGCCGAGGTTCGTCGGGCTACCTCGGCGACCAGGATCCTGCCGTCGATGATCGGCCCAGCCACGCTTGGCCCGGCCCGGCCCCGGGTACCGCCGGCGACCACCAGCGTGAACTCCCCCCGGATAACCCGGCCGTCGGTGGCCCAGCCGAGCAGATCGGCGAGGTCGCCGCGGACGATCTCCTCGAAGGTCTTCGTCAGCTCGCGGCAGAGCACCGCCGGACGGTCGGCGCCGAAGGCCGTGACGAGGTCGCGCAGGCCGGCCACGAGCCGGTGCGGGGACTCCAGGAACACCATCGTCCGCGGCTCGCCGGCCAGGTCGCGAAGGCGTCCACGCCGGTCGCCGCCCTTGCGCGGCAGGAAGCCCTCGAAGGTCCAGCGGTCCGTCGGCAGCCCGCTGACGGCCAGGGCCGCGGTGACAGCGGACGGACCGGGAACGACGGTCACGGCCATCCCCGCGGCGGCGGCTGCGGCCACGACCCGGAACCCGGGATCGGAGACGGCGGGCATCCCGGCGTCGGTGACGAGCGCGACGGTGGCACCCTGGCGCAGGTAGTCGGTGAGCTGGGCGGCCCGGGTGCCTTCCACCGCGTCGTAGCACGACACGATCCGCCCGGACACCGTCACGTCGAGCGCGTGCGCCAGCCGTAGGACCCGGCGGGTGTCCTCGGCGGCGATCACATCCGCGGTGGCAAGGATCTCGCCGAGCCGAGGGCTGGCGTCCCGGACGTCGCCGATGGGGGCACCGCACAGCACCAGGGTCCCGGGCACCCGACCAGTCTGTCAGGAGCCAGGACCTACCCTGATCGGTGTGACGGCGACGACGGCCCACCTGCCCTGGACGGCGACCGGTCGCGGGGACGCGGCGCGGGTGGCCGGCCCGGGTTCCTCCGGCCCGGCCGGCGGTCGGCCGCTCTCGGTGCGTGAGCGGCTGTGCCCACCGATGCCGCGGTCGCCGCTCGTAGGGTGGCTGGCGACCCTGTCCGTCGCGATCGTCGCCGGGCTGCTGCGTTTCTGGCACCTCACAGAGCCCCGCGGGATCTACTTCGACGAGGTCTACTACACCAAGGACGCCTGGGGCCTGCTGACGGTCGGGTATGAGATCAACTCGACGACCTGTTCCGGTCCGGCCTACGTCGTCCATCCGCCGTTCGGCAAGTGGCTGATGGCCGCCTCCGAGGGTCTGTTCGGCTATACCGACTGTGCCGGGGTCTCGCACGGCAGTCCGGAGCTCGGCTGGCGGTTCTCGTCCGCGCTGTTCGGGACGCTCGCTGTCTTGGTCCTCGCCCGCGCCGCCCGACGGATGTTCCGCTCCACGCTCCTGGGCTGCTTCGCCGGTCTGCTCCTCGCCCTCGACGGGCTGGAGTTCGTGCAGAGTCGCATCGGGATCCTCGACATCTTCCTGATGACTGGCGTCGTCGTGGCGCTGGCCTGTCTGCTGCTCGACCGGGACGACGGCCGCCGCCGGCTCGCCGACCGCCTGGAACCAGCTGGTTCCGGTCCCGGATCAGCACCTCTGGGGGACAATGCCGCCGGCCCGGACAGCGGCCCGACCGCGGCGGCTCCGCCCATCCGGGCCGACCGCCTCCTCGACACGTACGGGCCGCGGCTGGGGTTCCGCCCCTGGCGGCTGGCCTGCGGGGTGGCCCTGGGACTGTCCATGGGGGTGAAGTGGAGCGCCCTCTACACGATCATCGGCTTCGCGGCGCTCGCCCTCGCATGGGACATCGGAGCGCGGCGCACCGGCGGAGCCCGCCGACCCGTGTTGGGAGCACTGCGCCGGGACAGCCCGGCCTGGTTCGCCGGGTTCCTACTCGTCCCCATCGTGACCTTCCTCGCCACCTGGACCGGCTGGTTCGCCACCGACGGCGGCTACTACCGCCACTACTACGGCAACGGCTTCGGCGCCGCGTGGCACGGCTGGTGGAAGTACCAGATGGCGGTGCTGAAGTTCCACGAGGGACTCCACGAGGGGCACGCCTTCGCGTCGCATCCGATGAGCTGGCTGGTGATGGCGCGGCCGGTCGCGTACTACTACTCCTCGCCGGCGTACGGGACCTCGGGCTGCCACGATCCGGCCGGCTGCTCCCGGGAGGTCCTCGCTCTGGGCAACCCGGCGATCTGGTGGGTCGGCACGGCGGCGCTGGTCGCGATGCTCGCCTGGTGGGTCTCCCGGCGGGACTGGCGGGCGGCCCTGGTGCTGGTTGGGTTCGGCTCGGCCTTCGTGCCGTGGCTGCTGCTCCCGAACCGCACGATGTTCTTCTTCTATGCGCTGCCGTCGCTGCCGTTCCTGGTCCTCGCCATCACGGCGCTGGCCGGGCTCGTCCTCGGCCCGCGCGAGGCGTCGGAGACCCGCCGCCTGGTCGGGGCGCTGTCGGTCGGAATCTACACGATCATCGTCGTGCTGCTCTTCGCGTACTTCTACCCGATCCTGGCCGCCGAGGTGATCCCCTACTCCTCGTGGCGCGCCCGGATGTGGTTCCCGGGCTGGATCTGACAGGACACCACACCAGGCCCACGGTGCCGACCCGTGAACCCCGACGAGGCCTGCGGCGTCGCCTCAACGTGATCCGACTCACGACTTCGCGCCCCATTCGTGGCATCACCACCGTAGGCGATGCAACCATTACGAATCGGCAAGCCGGAACGGCGACAGCCGCAGCGACAGGGGTTATCGAAGTTTGATGGTCACGAAGAGCCGAACAAGGACGCCACTAGCAGCACCGCCCTAGTCCTTGAACGGGGGGGTCGCGTACAGCTCGAGAAATCGATCCGAGAGGGTGGGGCGGTCACCATGCCCCGAGGCCGTGCGGCAGTGAGCGCCCAAACGGGCCTCCCTCCGACCTCCAACCACCGGAGACGGGTGTCGGGCGGGCCGAGACTGGGAGGAACCACCATGGCGGATGTGTCGGTACGCTTCGCGATGACCGATGACAGCGAGATCGTGCTGAACCTGTCGCTGACCCAGGCGATCCGGCTCACGGAGGCGATCGCGTCGAAGGTCAGCCAGGCGATGACCGAGCAGCCGCGGGCCGGCATGAACGGCAACGCCTACGGCCCCGGGGTGCGCCCCGGCCCCTACTCGACGTCCTGAGCCGTCCGGCACCGAGCCGGGTTGTACCCCCGGCGTACCCCCGCGGTGCCGGGCTATCCCCCGGTCAACTGGGCGATCAGGGCCCGCAGCAGGTCGAGATCCCGGCGGCGCAGCTCGGCGACGGACGACGGATCCGGCCGTGTGGAGGCCAGCGCCGCACGCACCGAGCGCAGCTTGTCGCGCAGGATCTCCACGTCGGCGGGTGTCAGTAGACCGTCGCGCAGGACCAGCACCACGTGGCCACCGTGCTGCACCACGTCCACCGACTCGACCATCGGCAGCGTGACGACCCGGATACCGACAGGTGCCTCCTGGTCGTAGACAAGACACAGCTGGTCCTCCGCCATCACCTCCGCGGTGCTGTCGTCCCACAGCACGGTCGCTCGGGCCGTGATGGGGATCACACCGCGGGCCGACTCGACCCGCACGGGGTCGGCGTTCCCGGCCGGTTCGCGACGGCCGGCCGGGTGGACGGCGAGTACCGTGCCGCGCCGCGACCAGACCCCGCCACCGAGGTCGTCGACGGGGAAGACCCGGTCACCCCGGGCGAACATCACCAACGCGGCACGACCGTCCTCGGCGGTCGATGGGTGGGCGGCCATAGCGTGATCGTAGGTGGCCGCCGTGGGGCCCGAGCACCGAGACCCCACCAGGGCGCATCCGGCAACACCCGCACACCCGCACACCCGCACACCCGCACACCCGCACACCCGCACACCCGCACACCCGCACACCCGCACACCCGCACACCCGCACCGGAAACTACCGTTCCCCACCGGTGAACCGGTCCCAACGATCCTGGTAGTCACCGATGTGGCCGCGAACCACCGCCGGCATCGCACGTTCACCGGCTCGCCGCGGCCACTGTGGCTTACGCCCGGTCATGGTCCCGTGGGCTCCGCAACGGGTTACCTTCGCCTGGTTGCCACCGAATCGCGTGGCGACCGGCGGCAGTCGGAGGACGCGGGCGGCTCCCGGCGGGCCGCGACAACGTGGTCCATCCTCCCCCCTGTCCCGCAACCCCCGCGGCCGACCTCGGCCGGTCACGTTTCGCAGAGCCCACGAATGCCCGACACCGACTATCCGCCCATTGAAGAGCACGCGGTCATCGGCGACCTGCGTACCGTGGCCCTGGTCGCCACGGACGGCACGATCGACTGGTACTGCCCGCAGCGCTTCGACGCGCCGTCGGTTTTCGCGAGTCTGCTGGACGCCGACCGTGGCGGATCGTTCCGCATCCACTGTCCGGACTCCCGGGCCAGGCAGCTCTACCTACCCGACTCGAACATCCTGATGACCCGTTTCCTCGCCCCCCGCGCGGTCGGTGAGGTCATCGACTTCATGGTCCCGGTGGACAGCGACGTCACCGAGACGCCGCACGTCGTGGTCCGCCAGGCGCGAGCGGTGCGTGGAACCGCCACGTTCCGGCTGCGCTGCGACCCCCGGTTCGACTACGGCCGAGCCCCGCACACCGTCACCCTGGTACCCGGTTCGGGCGCGGTGTTCGAGTCGACCGCCGGCACCCTTGTGCTGCGCACGGCCCTGCCGCTGCGCGTCGAGGCCACGTCCGTGGTCGCCGAGTTCGAGCTGGCGATGGGCGAGTGTGCCGACATCGTGCTCGAGTGGAACTCGACCATCCGCCCATTGATCATCGGTGAGGCGGAGACGTTGTTCACCCGGACGCTGAACTACTGGCAGGCCTGGATCCGGCGCGGGCGCTATCACGGCCGGTGGCGGGAGATGGTGGTACGCAGCGCTCTCGTCCTCAAACTGCTCGTCTACCGGCCCACCGGGGCGCTGGTGGCCGCGCCGACCACCTCGCTACCCGAGGAGCTCGGCGGCGTGCGCAACTGGGACTACCGCTACACCTGGATCCGCGACGCGGCCTTCACGGTGTACGCGCTGATGGCGCTCGGCTTCACCGACGAGACCGCGGCGTTCATGGACTGGCTCGAACAGCGATGTCACGAGGCACCCAAGGACTCCGGGCTCTACGTGCTCTACAGCGTGGACGGCAACGCCGACCTGGACGAGCTGGTCCTCGACCAGCTGTCCGGCTATCGCGGCTCGAAGCCGGTGCGCGTCGGCAACGCCGCCGCCACACAGCTCCAGCTCGACATCTACGGCGAGCTGATGGACTCGGTGTACCTGTACAACAAGCAGGTCCCGATCTCCTTCCAGCTCTGGGAGGCGCTGGGCCGCCAGCTCGACTGGCTGGCCAAGCACTGGGACGAACCGGACGAGGGCATCTGGGAGACCCGGGGTGGGCGCCAGCGCTTCACCTACTCAGTCGTGATGACCTGGGTCGCCTTCGAACGGGCCTGCCGGATCTCGCGCCAGCGTGGCCTGCCCGGGCCGACGAACGAATGGAAGGACTACGCCGGGCAGGCCTACCGGTTCGTCCAGAACGAGGCGTGGAACCCCACCCGCGGCGCCTACATGGAGTTCCCCGGCTCACCACGGATGGACGCATCCCTGCTGTGCATGCCGCTGGTGAAGTTCTCCGGCCCCACCGACCCCCGGTTCCTGTCGACCCTGGAACGGTTCAGCGGGGACCTGGTCAGCGACAGTCTGGTGCGCCGGTACGCCGCGGACGGCAGCGACGGCCTCACGGGTGACGAGGGCACCTTCAACCTGTGCTCGTTCTGGTACGTGGAGGCACTGACCCGGGCCGGTCGGGTCGCCGAGGCCCGGATGGTCTTCGAGAAGATGCTCACCTACGCCAACCACGTGGGGCTCTACGCCGAGGAGATCGGTTCCTCCGGGGAGGCGCTCGGCAACTTCCCGCAGGCGTTCACCCACCTCGCCCTGATCAGTGCCGCGATCCATCTCGACCGCGCGCTGGGGTGACCGACCCGAGGACGGGTGTGCGGTGACCACGGGTGTGCGGTGACGGGCGGTTTCCGGTGCCGGCGCGGCACGGCAGGATAGGCGGCGAGGATACGCACCGGAGCCGATAGCCTGAAGATCGGCACCGATGTTCGGAGTGCGGGATCCTTCAAGGTCGGGATCCTTCGAGGTGCGGGATACGAGGGGCGAGGTCATGGCGGGACTGGACCGTTTCCGGGTGGTCGTGGAATCCGGGCGCGGAGATCGGGCGGGAGTGGTCGTCCGGCTGCCCGGCGCACTCATCGTCGCCCGTGCCGGCCGGTCGGAGACGGCCGAGACGACCATCAGGCTGCTGGCGCTGTGCGCCGAGGTCGCCGCCGAGGTGGGCGCCACCGCGTCGACCATGGGTCGCCGGCTGGTGCGCCGGGTCGCAGGGCTGCTGGCCGACGCCGATCCGGATCGGGTGCCCGACTTCAGCCTGCTGACCACGGTCAATGACCGGGTCGCCGCGCTGGTCCACGGGGCGATGGACGTCGTCGCGACGGGCAGCTCCGGGGTGACGCTCTCCGGCGTCGACTCGGCCACGTGGGTCGACCGGCTGCTGCCCACCGAGATCAGCCGGATCGACGTCGGCCCCACCGGCATGGTCGGGCCGACGGGTTTCCCCGGCGGGCTCGGCGATCTCGGTTTCCCGCTCGACCTGCGCATCGGGGCCGTGCCCGGGATCGGGGTGAGTCTGCTGCTCAGCGACACGCCGTCGCTGCCCGCGCCGAAGGCCTCCGCCGAGCAGCTGCTTGCCGGGTTCGATCCGGTCCGGGAGCCGATGACCGGCGCCGCGCCCATCCCCACGCCGGGAACTCGCGCCCCCGATCCGATGTCGACCACCCCGCCGGCGCTCGCCCCCCTGCTCAGCAAGGAGGAGGAGGCCCACCGGCGCCGCGCCGCCGCCGAACCGACGCAGGCGGCCGACCTTGACGAGCTCGACGAGCTCGACGAGGATCCGCCCACCGAGCTGGCCCAGCGTGACTCGATCCCGCGTGCCGGGAGCGATCTGGGTGGCAGGCACGGCCACGCCGGCCACGCCGGGCCCGTCGGCCACCCCGAGGGCCTCTCCGACGATCTGGGCGACGACCTCACCGACGACGAGCACGACGCCCTGACCCAGCTCCCGGGCCAGAGCTTCACCGTCTCCGACCTCATCGAGGACGACGAGGCACCGACGATGCTGCCGAGCAGCGGCGAGCCTCAGGTCGAGGGCGTGCTGTGCGCCAACGGCCACTTCAACCACCCGCAGGCGCCGTACTGCTCCGAGTGCGGCCTGTCGCTCGCCCAGCAGAACACCCGCACGGTCTGGGGCCCCCGGCCGCCCGTCGGCGTCCTCGTCTTCGACGACGGCCAGACCATGAACGTCGACATGGACCTGGTGATCGGCCGCCAGCCGGACCGCGACGATGCGGTCCGGGCCGGGAAGGCACGGGCGCTGCCGGTCGAGGACGGCGAGAGCGCGGTCTCCCGGGTACACGCCATCATCACCCTCAACGGCTGGGACGCGGTCATCACCGATCAGGGTTCGGCGAACGGCACTTACATCGCCCCGCCGGAGGCGACCGTGTGGACGCCGCTGAGCCCGCACCAGCCGGCTCCCCTGATCCCCGGCACCCGCGTCCAGGTAGGCAAGCGGACGTTCGTGTTCAACTCCCACCTGCACGTTTGACCACCTGCCCGGGCAACTCACCCGCCCAATCGAGGTGATCATGACGACGGCGAACGACGACCGGCCAGCCGGCGACGACCTGCCGGCCAGCGACGGCGATGCGGCGCGCGGGAGTGACGCGCGGCCGCGACGCCGCTGGGCCCGAAGCCGGCTGTGGTGGGCGCCGGTGATGCTCGCCGTGGTAGCCGGCCTGCTGGCGGCCGGCGCGGCGCTGGGCAACCTCGCCAGCCGGCCACCGGCTGAGGGGTCGGTCGACGTCGGCTTCGCCCGGGACATGTCCGAGCATCACGCCCAGGCAGTGCAGATGGCCATGATCGAGTTCAGTCACGGCGGTGACCAGGACACCCGCAGCGTGGCCCAGGACATCGCGCTGACCCAGCAACGCGAGATCGGCATCATGTCCTCGTGGCTGTCCGGATGGGGACGGCCCCAGTCCACCTCCGGGACACCGATGCGGTGGATGCGGGACTCCCGCACCGTCAACGGGGCCTCGGGCGGGCAGGATGGTCATGACGGTCACGGCGCCGCCAGGCCCGGCATGGACATGCCGGGCCTGGCCGAGGATGCGGCGGAGGACGCGTCCAGCGACCCGCGGGACACCGCGCGCATGCCGGGCATGGCGACCCCCGCCGAGCTGCAACGGCTGGCCTCGATCCGGGGCCATGACCTCGACGTCCTCTTCCTCACCCTGATGGTGCGCCACCATCGTGGGGGGCTGGCCATGGCCCAGTACGCGGCGATGCACGCCGGTGAGGACCGGGTACGGGCGATGGCCAGGGCGATGGTGCTCGCCCAGTCGATGGAGATCGACCAGATGCAGCGCGATCTGGTACGCCTCGGCGCGCCTCGGGCCTGACCGGCGAACCCACCCGCTGTCACGACGAAACCGTCTTTGTATAGTCAAGTGGGACTAACCGGACTCGGGGAAGGTAGCCCCCTCGTCGCAGGGCAGGGGAGGCCGCCGCCATGCCTGGTGCAACCGCCCGAGAGGCCGCCGACGCCGGGGGCTTCGTTCGCCGGACGGCCCCCGGCGGCCCCTGCTACTCCCGCCGCCTCACCGGCCACTGGCCGGGGGTTCGTTACGTCCGGGTGGAACTGCTCGCCGGCCTGGTGACGTCGCTCGCGCTGATCCCGGAGACGATCTCCTTCTCCGTGGTGGCGGAGGTCGATCCGAAGGTCGGTCTGTTCGCGTCGTTCACCATCTCGGTGGTCATCGCGTTCACCGGCGGGCGCCCGGCGATGATCTCGGCGGCGGCAGGCTCCATGGCCCTCGTCGCCGCCCCCCTGGTCCGCGACCACGGCCTGAACTACCTGCTGGCGACGACCATCGGGGTGGGCCTGCTGATGTTCGTGCTCGGCAGGCTCGGGGTGGCACGGCTGATGCGGTTCGTCCCGCGGGCCGCGATGATCGGCTTCGTCAACGCGCTGGCCATCCTCATCTTCACCGCGCAGATGCCGCACGTGATCGGCAAGTCGTGGCAGGTCTACGCCCTCGTCGCCGCGGGCCTCGCCATCCTGCTGGCCGTCCCCCGCCTGACCAGAGCGGTCCCGCCGCCGCTCGTGGCGGTGGCGGTCCTCACCCTCGTCACCGCCGGTTTCGACATCTCCGTCCCCGCCGTCGGCAACGAGGGCCGGCTGCCGAGCTCACTGCCCGTCCCCGGCGTGCCCGACGTGCCGCTGACCTGGGAGACACTGCAGATCATCGCCCCGTACGCGGTGGCGCTTACCGCCGTCGGCCTGGTGGAGACGCTGCTGACCGCGCAGATCGTGGACCGGTTGACCGACACCACGCATGACCCGAACCGCGAATCCCGGGGCCTAGGGATCACCAACATCGTCAACGGCTTCTTCGGCGGGATGGGCGGCTGCGCCATGATCGGCCAGACGATGGTGAACGTCAGCTCGGGCGGGCGGGGCCGGCTGTCGACCTTCGCCGCCGGCGGCTTCCTGCTCATGCTGGTCGTCCCGCTGCGCAACCTCGTGCGGGTCATCCCGATGTCGGCGCTGGCCGCAGTGATGATCATGATGTCGGTCATGACCTTCGAGTGGCGCAGCATCCAGCCCTCGACGCTGCGCCGGATGCCCCGCAGCGAGACCGCGGTCATGGTGGCGACCGTCGCCGTCGTGGTGCCCACCCACAACCTCGCCTACGGCGTTGGGGTGGGCGTCGTGCTGGCCGCGCTGCTGTTCACCCGCCGGGCCGCGAATCTGGCGCTGGTGACCAGCGTGCTCGACCCGGAGGGCCGAGAGAGGATCTACTCCGTCCAGGGCACGCTGTTCTTCGCCTCGACCAGTGATCTGGTGAACGCCTTCGACTACGCGCGCGATCCCGGACGGGTGGTCATCGACCTCTCGGAAGCCCACCTTCTCGACTCGGCGGCGGTCACCACCCTCGACGACGTGTGCGCGAAGTACCGCGAACGCGGCACGCAGGTAAGCCTGGTGGGGGTGAACGCCCGTAGTGCCACCCTGCTGCACAAGCTGTCCGCCGAGCCGGCCCAGGTGGAACCGGCACCGACCGAGCCGGCACCGACCCGCGTCCGGTGAAGTCGAGCTGATCGTGAATACACTCCGCCATTAGATGCTCACTCAGATACTTACGCTGAGGATGGTGGCGGGATGGCCGGAGAGCGGGGCGCCGGGCTCACTCAGGGTCTGATCGACTTCACTCGGCGCCAGCCCGCTGTGGTCGTCATCATCATCGTCCTAGGCGGGTTGTACGTTGCCAGGTCCGGTCCGGTCCGGGCCCGGGTTCCCGGGCCGTCCTCGTCCCCGGGATCGAGTTCTCGACCCCGTCCCTGATCACCCACAACCGGACGACCTATGCCTTCGGCGTGGACCCGGACTCCCCCGGCACCGTCGACGTGCTCTCCAGCCGGGACCGCCGGAGCTGGACGATCGAGCCGGCCGCGCTGCACGCCCTGCCGCCCTGGGCCGACCCCGCGGGCGGCCTCGGCCCGGCGGCCGTCGGCGCCTTCGGCCACGGGTTCGTCATGTACTACGCGACGGCCGTGCGTGGCCTCGGCGTCCGCTGTATCTCCGCGGCGACCGCCGACTCCGCCGACGGTCCGTTCGTCGACACCTCTCTCGCGCCCTTCATCTGCCAGACCGCGGACGGCGGCAGTTCGGATCCGAGCCCCTTCGTCGACGAAGCCGGACGCGCTTACCTGGCCTGGGCAAGCCCCGGGGCGGGCGGCGGCTCGGACCGGAACCACGGCGCGCCGCCCACGCTGTGGGCGCAGCGGCTGCGACCCGACGGACTCGTGCTCGCCAGCGAACCCGCCGTCATGCTCCGCCCGAGCCTGTCCTGGCAGCAGGGGCGGATCTCGGCACCATCGATGATCTCAATCCACGGGCGTCACCATCTGCTCTATTCGGCCGCGTCGCCGCTCGGTGGACGGCAGGTGGTGGCGACCGCGTCGTGCAAGGGGCCGCTCGGGCCCTGCCGGCCGGCGGACGAACCGATGCTGACCGGGGGAAAGGTCGGCTTCGGACCGAGCGGGGCCCATGCCTTCACCGACGCGCGGGACCGCTGGTGGGTGGGGCTGCACAGCTGGGACTCCCGGCCCGACGGCGCCTACCTGCCAATCGGTCGGTTCGTCGTCGCTCCGCTCGACGTCACCCGGGACGCGGTGACGCTGCACGTCGACTCCCTCGTCCGAGGACGGGTGCTTGATCCGGACGAGCATGACCCATCCCACGAGCACCCATCCCACGAGCACCGCCGGCAGCACGAGGACCGGGTAGACGGCGAGGACCGGGTGGGATAATTAGGTGGTGGGGCCGGCTCCCCGCCGTCTTCGCGGACTACGACATTCCGAATCCGAGCATTCCCGGTATCTCCACCGAGGACCACGGGCCCTGGAAGTGCCGACAAAGCGACTTACGGAGAAGGTCCATATGCCAGTCGAGCTGAATCATACTATTGTGCATGCCCGGAACAACCGGGAATCGGCCGAGTTTCTAGCGGATATCCTCGGTCTCAAGGTCGGCGCCGCGTGGGGACCGTTCATCCCGGTCGTCACCGCAAACGGTGTCACCTTGGACTTCACCACCGCACCGGTTGAGTCGATCACTGCGCAGCACTATGCGTTCCTGATCGCCGAGGAGGAGTTCGACGCGGCGTTCGAGCGGATCCAGCGGGCCGGGATCACCTACTACGCGGATCCACACCGCAAGCACCCGGGCGAGATCAATCATCATGACGGCGGACGGGGGTTGTACTTCCTGGACCCGGCCGGCCACGGCATGGAGATCATCACCCGCTCCTACGGGGGATTCGAAGCAGATTCCAGAGCAGTCTGAGATCGGTAACAGTCCGAAATCGGCGGACAAACCGATAAGCAGCAACCTTTATCTACCATACGGGCTCAATGGAATGTGACGTGCGCCACTGTGACCAGCAGTCGGCGGCGAATAGGCCGATATTTGCCGCGAGGCTCCGCGCCGGGCGAAGTCATGATCCACGTGTGACAATTCGGCAGAGAGTGCAGCGACCGGTCACGGTCCCCCGACCTGGGCGTCCAGCGCGGGCATCCGGCAAGGATACCGCGGCATTCTCACCTGGCGAGCGTCCGCGGGAAGGGTGCACTGTGGGTACACAATCCGCGGAGACGACGGACGCACGAGCTGGTGAGACCCCCGAGCAACAGGCCGGCGCGCAGGATCAGGCCGATAGGGCGCCGGCGCCCGGCCAGTGCACTCTGAGTGAACTACTGGCAGTTCTCGACCTCGGCGGGGATGTTCCGCCGGTGCCGGCCCGATGCCTGCTCAGCACACACGGCGGCGTCCTCGGGGCGCAGCTGCTCGGCCAGCAGATCGTTCTCGCCGAGCGTATGACCCCCAGTAAGATCACGCACAGCCTGCAGACGGTGTTCATGCGCCCCGGCGACTGCCGCCAACCGGTCTGGATCGACGTCGAGCGGTTGGCCCACGGGCGGTCGATCGACTCCCTGGCCCTGACCTTCCGACAAGACTCGTTGCAGATCTGCCAGGCGGACGTGATGCTCCGCTCCCCAGAGCAGGACTTCCTGCGCCTGCGCTCCACCGAGTCCGACTTCCTCGGCCCGGAGCACGCCAGCCCCCTCGACCGTCCGATGATGCCCTGGGAGGTTCGGGTGCTTCCCCGGGCGGGCACCCATCAGCTGGACCAATGGCAGCGCATCCCCGGGGCGCCGGAGGACCGGTCCCTGTGGAGGGCGTTCATCGCGCACAGCTGCGAGCTGCTGCCGCTGTCCGACCTGCTGGCCGTCACCGGCCTGACCCCCACCAAGCGCCTGGCAGTCGCCGTCCTCTCGCAGAATGTGACCTTCTACGACGACCTGGACGTCCGGGACCCGGGTGCGTACCCTGCACGCGGGCCACGGCCGGACGATCGGCCGTGTCGAGGTCTTCGGCCCGGACGGGGAGCTACGCGCGGGCAGTGAGCTCGTCGGGCTGCTGCGCAGATCCACGATCTGATGTCCGCGCGGCTGATGGAGATGGATCAGACCTCCGCGAGTGCCTGGTCCTCGTCGTCCGAGGCCCCGGACGCGGTCTTCTCCGCCGCGCCGAGGGCCGGCTCCGGCTCGGGCCGCCGGACACGGGGCAGCAGCAGCGCGGCCAGGATCCCGGCGGCGAGGACGCAGCCGCCGATGAACAGCCCGAGGGAGTAGCCGGAGGCCAGCGCGTTGAGCCGCGCGGCCCCGTGCCTGAGACGGCCGTCGGTATACCTGGTCGCGATCGTCGACACCGCGGCGAGGCCGATCGCCGCGCCGATCTGGCGGCTGGTATTGATCAAACCGGACGCGAGGCCCGCCAGGCGCATCGGCACGCCCGCCGTGGCCGCGGCGACCATCGCGACCATGACAGAGCCCACCCCCAACCCGATGATCAGGACCGGGCCGAACACGTGCACCCAGTACGAGCCGTCCCGGGTGATCGTCGACAGCCAGAGCAGACCTGCCGTTCCGCTCATGAGACCGAACACGATGATCGGACGCGGACCGAGCCGCCCGATCATCCGGGTGACGATCCGCGAGGCAATGATGACCATAAGTGGTATCGGGAGCATGGCCACCCCGGTGCGCAGCGGGCTGTAACCCTGAGCCTGCTGGAGGAAGAGGGTGAGGAAAAAGAGGATCGTGAACATCGCGGCGCCGAGGAAGGCGGCGACCGCGTTCGCTGCGGCGAGCCCGGGGTAGCGGAAGATGCTCAGCGGCACCAGCGGGGCGGGGGTCGTGACCTCGACGACCACGAACGCGGCAAGGAGCACTACCGCCCCGGCCAGCATCCCGAGCGTGACCGGGGACGTCCAGGAGGAACTCTCGGTGCGGACGATGCCGTAGACCGACAGCACCAGGCCCCCGGTGACGGTCACCGTGCCGGGAATGTCAAGATCACGCAGCCGGCTCAACTGGCCCCGCGACTCGACAAGCACGAGCCGGACGGCCACGAGGAGCGCCACCCCGATCGGCACATTGACGAACAGCACCCACCGCCAGTTCGCGACCTCGGTCAGCGCACCGCCGACGATCGCGCCGAGCGCCCCGCCGCTGGCCGCGGTGGCGCCCCACGCGCCCAACGCCCGGATCCGCTCCCACCCCTCGGCGAAGGAGATCATCAACAGGGTCAGCGTCGCCGGGGCGAGCACGGCCCCGCCCAGCCCCTGCACGGCCCGGGCGACGATGAGCTGCGCCTCGGTCCGCGCAAAACCACCGCCGAGGCTCGCCAGGGTGAACAGCGCCAGCCCGGCCACGAACACCCGGCGGCGACCGAACAGGTCTGCCGCCCGGCCGCCGAAGAGCAGCAGACCCGCGAACGCGATCGTGTAGGCGTTGACCACCCACTGCAAGCCGCTCGCCGTCATCCCGAGATCGGTCTGCATCGACGGCAGCGCGACGTTCACGATCGAAATGTCCAGAACGACCATGAACTGGGCCAGGCAGCAGACGGCCAGCACGGCCCAGCCCGGAATCCCCCGGCCCGGCGGTGCGCCACCTCCCGGCGAGGCACCCGCCCCGGTACCGGCGGTCCTGCCGACCACGGCACCACCCTCGTCCGAACCGCCCTCATCCGAACCTGTCATCACCCGATACCTCTAACCCCAGCCTTCATACAACTCCAGTCTTCGTACACCGTACGAGCAGTGAGCCAACCCTACGCCGTACGATGTACCAACGCCAAAACGGCAGCCTGTGCGTCCTGCCAGGAGGCGTCCTGCCAGGAGGTGAGTGGCGATGGCGGCGCCGCCGAGTGCGGCCCCGGGGCGATCCCAGGGGAAGCCGATGGGACGGGTGTCCACCCCACCGGGATGCCGGACGCCGCTGAGCGGTGAACGGCTGGCCCTGGCCGCGATGGAGATCGCCGACGCGGAGGGGCTCACGGCGGTGTCGATGCGGCGGATCGCCGCACATCTGGGCGTCGGGACGATGACGCTCTACCACCACGTCCGGGACAAGAACGAACTGACCGGCCTGATGTGGGACGCGTTCCTGGCTGGGCATCTGCTGGACGAGGTTCCCGAGGACTGGCGGGACGGCCTCACCCAGATCGCCCGGCGCGCGAGGCGGTCCTTCCAGGAACATCCCTGGGCCCTTCGGATCGGCATCCGCCGGGATTTCGGTCCCAACAAGCTGCGGCACATCGAGCAGTGCCTGACCGTAGCCTCGAAGATCACCGATGATCCGCAGGACCAGCTGCGCATCATCCACTCGCTTAATGATCTGGTGGTCGGCTGCACGCTGCGCGAACTCGGCGACCGGGAGGATGAGGATTTCGACCGCCGACGGCCTCCGGCGGCCGACTCCCAGGATCGCCCCGGTGTCCCGATGGCGGGACCGGTTTTCTCCGTCCAGGTCCTCAACCGCGCGCAGACCACCGAGGACGCGCAGACCGCCGAGAAGGAGTACCCACGGCTGCGCGCCCTCGCCGCCCTCGGCTGCGGATACACGGTGCCGCGCTTCGAGCAGGCGCTGAAATGGCTTCTCGACGGAATCGCCGTCGCGTACGCGCCGGAGCCCCCGGCCAACCGATGATCGGTTGGCCGATCATCGGTTGGCCGGGAAATAGCCGACCGGGGAACAGCCGACCAATGTTCCGCCGACGATGATCACTGTGCTCGCGCCCGGTGCCCGCCGGCGTCCGGCGGATGCCGAATTCGCTGCGGATACGAAGAAGTGCGAAGAAGGATGCGTAGCGGCCTTCACGGACACGACTGGAGTAGCTACCGTCGGAGCGAATAAACGTCGCTGACCGTCCACGAGCCGCATTCGGGGCATCATCACCATGACCGCTCGGCTACCTCGTCACGTCGCGCCGCTCGCCGTGGGCGAGCCCACCTCACTCGGGCCCTACCAGCTGCTCGGTCGGCTGGACGCCGGCATCACCGGCATCGTCTATCTGAGCCGTGCTGTCGGAGGCGCGCAGGTCGCGATCCGCGCGCTGCACCCGGGCAACGCCCTGCGCGCGGACATGCGGGCCCGGTTCGCGGCGGCGATCGACCGCGCTCGCGTGCTGGCCGGGGCACACACCTGCGGGGTGCTCGACGCCGCGCCCGACGCCGAGCGGCCATACGTGGTCACGGAGTTCGTCGGGGGCCCGACCCTGGCCCGCGAGCTCACCGAACGCGGACCGCTGTCCTCGGACGAGATCGACCGCCTCGCCCGGACCCTGTTGGAGACCATCGATGCGGCGCACCGCACGGTCGGCGCACTCGGCGACCTGACAGCAACGGATATCGTGCTCTCTGTTACCGGGCCGCGGCTGGTCGACCTGGGTGTCGCGGCGGCCCTGCGACCACTGCTGCTGTCCCCCGCGGCCGGCTCGGCCGGAGGGACGGCGCCCGGGACGCCGCACGTCGTCGCCGGGCGCTCCGGCCACCTGCGGCCTCCCCCCAACAGCCCCGGCTACGTGCCCGGCTATGGCTACGGCCCCGCGGCGAGTGGCTGGGATGGCCCCGCCGCCGACATCGTCGCGTGGGCCGGGATCGTCGATCTGGCCGCGACGGGAAAGCCCAGCGGGTCCGTCGAACCCGCGGCCCGGGCCGGGCGACGCCGCTCCGACCGGTCGGAGCACACGGCTCCCATCGGCCAGGGGGTGCGGCGGGCGCTCGCCCGTGTGCGACAGGCCGACGGGGCCTCTCTGCCCGACACCGCCGAGCTGCTGGCGCTGCTCTCCGGATCGAAGCCGCAGTCGACCCGAGCGGCGTGGGGCCGTGGCCCGCAGGCCGCCACGGCTCACGGCGGGCGGGCGCCGCGACGACAGGCGCGGATCCGCGGCCTGAGCCTACCGATCCTCGACCACCGACCCGGACGGCTCCCCTCGGAAGGGCTCCCCTCAGGACGGCCACGGGCGGGCGGCACAGCACCGGTCGGCGGGCACCGAGCCCCACCCGGAGTGTCCCGGACCCGATGGCCGCCCGGGCGCTGCCACCGCTCCCGACACTGCCACCGCCGGAGCTCCCGCCCCCGGACCGCCGTCCGGCCTCCGCTCGTCCGGAGTCCGGACGAGCGGAGGCCGGACGAGCGGCATCGGTGGGATCCACATCAGCGAGGCGGGCAGCCGAGCCACGGGTAGAACGCCTGCCGGTGGACTCGCTCGTTCGCGCTCGCCGGTCCCGGATGCGCCCGGTCGCCGCATTCGCGGTGGCTGCGGTGGCAGCGGTGGCGGCCGCAGCCACCGCCGCGGGGCTCAACTCCTCGCCCGACGACGTGACCACGGGTGCGCGTGCTCCGTTGCACGAGTCACAGCCGGACGACGGCGGCACCGTGGACACTCCGAGCAGCGGCCGGTCCGGATCCCGCGAGGGCCGCCCGGCCGTGCGGGCACCGGCCGCCCCCCGGCCCGCCGCGTCAGGCAGCCCCGCCGTGGACGAACCCGGCTCAGGTGGGCCCAGCACCCTCGGCGGCGGATCCGTCCTCGGCCCGACCAAAGAGGAACAGCAGAACGACCTGGCGGCGGAGGACTTCGCCCTGAACACCCTGCGCCTCGCGGCGGGTGGCAGATCCGCGCCGCCGGGGCGTTCCTCTGGCGGCCCGGTGCCGGCGGCCTCCCCGCCGGCGCACCAGGCGCCGCCCGTTCTCGCCGCCGCCCCGCCGGTGCCGACCAAGCCGTCCGCAGCGGCGGAAGGAGTGGCTGCCGGGCCGATCGAGGCCAGGACCCCGGCCACCGGCACCCCGGCCGCCGGTGGCCGGACCACCCGCGCGGCAACAACCGCCAGCGGAGCTTCCGTGACGTCCACGGCGACCAAGCCCCCGACCCAGCCGGCAACGACCCGGCCGGCCGCCACCCGGCCACCGGCCACGACGGCTCCGGCTCCGGCTCCGGCCAGGAGGAGTCTCGCCCCGGTGCAGGTGGACGTCGTGACGTTGGCCCCGCGGTAGTCCCCAGCCCCGCGGCGGCCTCTGACGGTTACCGCTGTCGTTCGCTCGAACCGGCGACGGAGGTCACCCCCGCCCGCACGGCACCGTCGGGCCAGATGATCTGGAGGGGTTTGCGTCGCCAGCGCGCGTAGGAGACGACGTCCGCCGTACCCCCGAAGCCACACGCCGGCAGACCGTCCCACACCGCGAGGACCTGGTCGGATGCGTCGACCAGAAGGCGGCTCGCCGACATCAGGCTGGGCAGATCGGGCTTCGCCCGGTCCTGGCTGCGTATCTCGGTGGCGCGGCCGAGCAGCCGATCGTAGTCGCGCCGATGCGCAGCGGGTTGAAAGTCCCGGTAACCGGCCGCGGGTATCATGACAATGAGCCGGCCCCCAAGTTCGAGGACCACGTCGGCGAAGATAGTGTCCGCTCCCTCGGCCAGGCAGCTGATCCCGGTCAACCCGGCCGCGGCGAGAGGCGCCAGCACCCGGCGCATCTCGCCGGCCGTGTATTCGTCCTGCCCGTCGGAAAGCCCCCGGTGGCCCGTCACCCCGATGACGACCATGCCGTTGTCACCCCGTCCGGCGGTGACGACGGAAACAGCGGTAACCATCGCGCGATGCAGCGCCCGATGCGGACCGCGACGGCCAGGGTCGGCGTCGAGAGAACACCGGGCGAATGTACCCAAGGGATCCGGGGCCAGGGTGGTTCGTCACCGGATCGGGCCTGTCACGGGGCTGTGGCGCGGGTCGCCTGGCTCCTTCATCCGGCCGCATTCCGACCCGCGGGCATGCGGGCGTGCGGGCGCTAGAACCTGAAGTCGAGATGAGGTCAACCGTGCGAATGCGAGGATGCGCGCCTACGGTCAGCGGCTGGCCGACTCGTACCAGGCCGGACGGGTGTTGGTGAGCCAGCCGGGGACCAGTCGGCGCAGGTTGGCGGGCCTTAGTTCCAGGTCGAGCAGGCTCCCAAGGGACACCGAGACGATATCGAAATCATTCAGCCTGCTCCCAAAGTCGGCGCCCCACGACCGGTCAGCGGCGAAGACGACGTCGAGCACCCCCATCCGCTCACCGCGTTCGATCGAGATGTTCTGGATACCGCCCACGAACGTCAGGTAGTCCAGTTCAATCCCGGCCTGCTCGTTCAGCAGCCGGCGCAGCGCCGTCTGCACGGTCTCTCCCGGCTCGACCCGGCCTCCTGGCAAGTGGAACGACTTCTGGCCACGCTCGTTGGCGAGCAGCACCCGATCACCCGTCACGAGCAGCGCGCGCGTTGATCCGCACGGGGCCGGCGACCAGGTCGCCGTAGGACGTGGTGGCGGTGACGGTCGGTTTGGAAGCGGGCGGTGTCACGGGTGCTCCAGGAGTGGCGAGTCGGGCCGAGAGGGGCAACCTCCGCATCGTGCCCCGCCGGACCAGATCGTGATGCGCCAACCGATCATCCGGCCGGCATCGGGTCGGTCGAGGACACGGTCCCGTCAATCCGACCACCTCGCCGCCTGACCCGCATGAGCGGATATTTTTATGTAATTTCACCGTAATTTCGGATCATACGTCGCGACTCTCCCGAAGATTCGGGTACGATCACCCCATGCCGAGATTCCGGATCAGCGAGGCCGCCGCGCTGCTCGGTGTCAGTGACGACACCATCCGCCGGTGGGCGGACAGCGGCCGACTGCCAACCGTCCTAGACGACGCCGGCCGCCGGGCGATCGAAGGCGGCACCCTGGCCGGATTCGCCAAGGATCTGGCGACCGAGCAGACCGCCGCCCAGACACCGGTCGTCGCCGAATCCGCGCGTAACCGCTTCCCCGGCATTATCACCCGCGTGGTGCGCGACGCGGTGATGGCCCAGGTCGAGATCCAGGCCGGCCCGCATCGCCTGGTCTCGCTCATGAGCCGGGAGGCCGCCGACGAACTCGGGCTGGAAGCCGGCGTCCTCGCGGTCGGCGCGGTGAAGTCGACCAACGTCGTCATCGAGCTACCCGAGCGTCGTTGATCCCGATCAGCGAGAAGGGCCTGCCCGCCGTGTCGGTCCGCGGCGGTTCGCTCCTTCGAAGGGGTCAGCCGGAGCAACGGGCCGTCGGCCCGCACGGCCGGTTCAGCTCGCACGGCCGGTTCAGCCTGCGCGATCGGGCGCCCCGGCCGGGTGACCCGCGGACCGGCGGACGTCCGCGCCGCACGGTTCGCCGGGAAACGCGCCGCCGGATGTCCTGGGCGCTGCTGGTGCCGGCCGGGATCGCTGGCCTGTTCCTGCTCCTGCCGCTCGTCGGCCTGCTCGTCCGCGCCCCCTGGTCCGCCCTGCCCGATCTGCTCACCGAGACCGCGGTCCGGCAGGCCCTCCTCCTATCAGTGGAGACGGCCACCGCCACAACCGCGCTGTCGCTGCTGTTCGGTGTCCCCCTGGCCTGGCTGCTGGCCCGCACCCGTTTTCCCGGCCGGTCCCTGTTGCGCGCCCTGGTCACCCTCCCGCTCGTGCTGCCGCCAGTGGTCGGCGGCGTGGCCCTGCTTCTGGTGCTGGGTCGGCGCGGCGTCGTCGGCCAGTACCTCGATGGCTGGTTCGGCATCACCATCCCGTTCACCAGCGTCGGCGTGGTGATCGCGCAGATCTTCGTGGCCATGCCGTTCCTCATCGTGTCCGTCGAGGGCGCGCTGAACAGCGCCGATCGGCGGTTCGAGGACGCCGCCGCCACCCTCGGTGCCGGGCCGTGGATGACGTTTCGCCGAGTCACCATGCCGATGACGGCGCCGGCGGTGGCCGCCGGCGCGGCGCTGTGCTGGGCTCGCGCCCTCGGCGAGTTCGGGGCCACGATCACGTTCGCCGGCAACTTCCCCGGGACCACCCGGACCACGCCGCTCGCGGTCTACCTGGCGCTGGAGACGGACTCGGACACAGCCATCGCGCTGTCACTCGTACTGCTCGCGGTCTGCGTCGGAGTTCTGGTGGCACTGCGGGGCCGCTGGTTCCCCGGCGCCCGGCGGATTTTACGCAACCGGGGAACGCGTGACGCCGCCCCGAAGGCGCTCGAGCGGGGCATCCCGTGAACGCGGGGCATCCCGTGAACACCGTCCCCGGAGATTCGGCGCGGGCGGCGCCCCCCGCCCCCGGCCTGGATCCGGCGTCAGCCGGGCTCAGCGCGCTGATGACAGTGCGACAGGGCCAGTTCGTGCTCGACGTCAAGGTCAGCGTGGCACGGGGGGAGACGGTCGCCGTCCTCGGCCGCAGCGGGGCGGGCAAGAGCACGCTGCTGCGGGTCCTGGCCGGCCTCCTCCCGCTCGACGAGGGCCGGATCACCCTCGGCGGCGAGGTTCTCGACAACCCGGCCGAGCACCGTTTCGTCCCGTCCGAACAGCGGCCGGTCGGCATGGTCTTCCAGGACTACCTGCTGTTCCCACACCTGCGGGCCCGCGACAACATCGCCTTCGGCCTGCGGGCCCGCCTCGGCCAGGGCCGGCGGCACGCCCGGGCGTCCGCGGACACCTGGCTGGAACGGTTCGGGATCGGCCATCTCGGCGACCGACGACCGGATGCCCTGTCCGGCGGCCAGGGGCAACGGGTGGCGCTCGCGCGGGCGCTGGCGCCGGGGCCCGGACTGCTGCTGCTCGACGAACCGCTCGCCGCGCTCGACACCGCGACCCGCCGCGAGGTCAGGTCCTTCCTGCACAATGTGCTACCGACACTGGCGGCTCCGGTGCTCATCGTCACGCACGATCCCACGGACGCCGAGGTTCTCGCCGACCGCACCCTCGCCCTCGATGCGGGGCGGGTCGTCGACCAGGACTGATCCGGGCTGCTCAGCCGGCCCCGCTGCGTGCCTCCTCGCCGCGGTGACGGATCTCGGCATCCGGACCCGGGTAGACGAAGCTGACGTGCCCCGTGTCGGACCAGCGGACCGCAAACGGCGGATCCCCCGCCGCCGAGCGCACCTCGAAGACCTCGCCGAGTCGGTCCGGCTGCCGGGTGGTGTGACGGTGGACCACCAGAGTGTCGCCCGGGTGGGCACGCATCGCCCGGCGTCGCGCGGAAGTCAGGTCAGTACCCGGTCAGGCGCGACCGGGATGGCCGGCCAACGCCAGGTGATCGACGAACCAGTCACGCGCAAGCGCGGCCGCCTGCTCCAGGGCACCCGGCTCGGCGAACAGGTGCGTGGCGCCCGGGACGATCGCCAGCCGGTTCTCGCAGCCCAGCAGTCGGGCCTGGGCCTGCCGGTTCAGCTCGAGGACCAGATCGTCCCGCGCACCGACGATGAGCAACGTCGGGGCGCGTACCGCGGTCAGCTGCGCCGCGGCCAAGTCCGGTCGGCCGCCCCGCGACACGACGGCCGCGACGGGGAACCCCCCTTCCGCGGCGGCCCGCAGCGCCGCGGCGGCACCGGTGCTGGCGCCGAAGTAACCAATGGGGAGGGCAGCCGTCGCCGGTTGGCCGCGCAGCCAACCGGTCACGTCGATCAGCCGCCGGGCAAGCAGCCCGATGTCGAACACGTTCGCCCGGTCACGCTCCTCGTCCGGGGTGAGCAGGTCGAACAGCAGGGTCGCGAGCCCCGCGGCATTGAGGTCGCGGGCCACGAACTGGTTACGTGGGCTGTGCCGGCTGCTGCCGCTGCCGTGAGCGAAGACGACCGCTCCCCGGGACTGGTCGGGCACGGTGAGCCGACCGGCGAGCCGCACTCGACCGACGGGGATGTCGACCTCGACATCGCCGCCGGACGGGTCGGCTACCGCGCCGCCGACCGGCATCGTCAGCGCGGCCCGGCGCAGCAGGTCGACGACCTCCTCGTCCGGTGTCTGGGAGAAGTCCGCGTAGAACTCGCCGATACCGAAGAAGACGTCGGGCGTCTGGACGCAGACCACCTCGTCTGCCTGCCGGCGCAGCCAGCCGATCCGGTCACGGGGGGCAACGGGGGTCGCCAGCACCACGTGGGTGGCTCCCTGGGCCCGCACGACCTGGCACGCGGCAGAGGCCGTCGAGCCGGTCGCGATCCCGTCGTCCACCACGACCACCGTCCGCCCGGCGAGCGGGATCCTCGGCCGGCCGTTCCGGAACCGCCGGGCCCGACGATCAAGCTCCACCAACTCGCGCGCCTGAACCGCGGCGAACTCGTCCAGCCCCACGTTAGCCAGCCGCCGGGCCTCCTCGTTAACGACCCGCACCCCACCCTCGGCGATGGCACCCATCGCGAGCTCAGGCTGGAAGGGGACACCGAGCTTGCGGACGAGGATGACATCCAGCGGGGCCTCCAGCGCCCGCGCCACCTCGAACGCGACAGGAATGCCCCCGCGGGGCAGCCCGACGACAACGACGTCACGGCCGCGTAGATGCGCCAGCCGCTGCCCGAGCTGCCGGCCGGCCTCCTCCCGACTATCGAAGATCACGACAACCTCCTCGTGCCGGCCGGGCGGGCTCCTCGTGCTCGCCGTCCGGACCGGACATCGTCCTGTGGTCGTCGTTCCCCGATTAGTCGCCGGGATACCGACCCACACCGTCCCGGGGCACCTGCCCCGATCCGAGCGATACACGGTTCGCGGCGTGCGGTGCAAAGATCGTCGAGACGCTCCGGACAGTCGGAATCACCGTGTCCGCATGCTCCTGAACCGATCTCCGGCGACCACTTGCGCTCCGACGCCCGGCCGGGATGCCGTGCATAATAAAGGTGTGACGCTCCGTTGGCAGCCCGGCTCCGCCCCTCACTGGGCGTGGCGAGAGGTCTGTTGTCCAGGGCGCTGTCGGTGTTGTCCCAGCCCTCGCGTCCACTGAGGCTCGCCGCACGCGCGACGAGCGCACCGGTCCTGTAACTCAGGGACCGTTCTGGGCGCGAGGGGCCTCGGGGCTCGGTGCCAGACCTGAACGAGTGATCTTTTTGCTCCCGGGGTGAAGCAGCTGTCGATCATCCGTATTCCCGGACTCCCGTCCTGCCCCTGGCCGGGTCGTTCGCCGGAGTGCTCCGTGCGCGCTCCCGGATGACCGGCTGAGCTATGCGCTCCGCCGGATGAGCCAGGTCGCGCCGTCTCCGTCTTCTCCCGTCGCGTGCCAGCCCGCTACCCGCCCCGGTCACCTGTGGCCGTGCCGCCAGGGTCAGCCGGGCTGGTCCGGCCTTGGCGGCTGGTCCGGTCCCGACCGGCCGATCCCCCGCTGGGACTTCCCAGACCCGCGCAACTACTACGCAATCATCACGCAATCACTGTGTAGCTATCGAGAACTATCAGGAAGGCAGCGTTCGCTGTGACCTTCGAGTCGTGGATGGCCCGGTTGCGGAGCGAGGGATACCTCGTCTGCCCGGGGAGCTCCCCGGTACCCGTCGAGGTACGAGGTGTTCGTCCCGACGGGGTCGGTCTGCTGTTCCGTTGCCGGGGAACGGCGATCCGGCTCGCCCTGTACCGGCCCGGACCGGCGGTATGGCAGATAGCCGTCCGGGACAAGGCGTGGTGCCCGGAGGAGTCCCTGCAACTGTGGACGCACCACCCGCTCGACACGGCGGATGTTCCGACCGACGCTCGGCTGGCCTTCCCTCGGGGCACCGAGCCGGACCAGGAGCTTGTCATCGACGGCACTCGCGTGTGGGGATGGTGCGGCCATGAGGCGGGGCTGCTCCGGCCAGCCGCCGCAGCCCCCCTGTTCGACCGGTTGATGGCCACCGTCACGCGGTCCGGCCTCGCCCTGTCAGAGCGCATCCAGCCAGATCTCGCCCGGGAGGTCGCCGTGCCGGCCGCCCGGTCGAGGGCTCGGGGCAAGGAGGGCATCAGCATCAGCTGACGGCCGGCCGGAGGCGGCGATCCACCCGAACCGGGGTGGTCGTCACATGGGCTACGCGGTCCTGTAAGCTTCAGATGCTTCCAGGGGGTGTAGCTCAGCCTGGTAGAGCGCCTCCCTCGCACGGAGGAGGCCAGGGGTTCGAGTCCCCTCACCTCCACCATTTCGGTCTTACTCGAACCCGCTCTACACAGAGAGTAGTCGAGCAAGCCCGAAACGGTGACAATTTCATAGATTGTGGCGTCCTCCGTAAGGAGGGCGCCGCTGTCGTCTCGGCGCTCGTAGCGCGCAGACGCCAGCGCGAAGCGGCGGCGTAGCCGGTCCGTGGTCTCGCGTCCGTCGTCGGCAGGCGCTTCATCGGTCTCGGCGGAAGGCTCTACGACGCTGGAACCTGTCGGTGTTGCAAGCTCGGCACGTGCCTCCCGCCGTAGGTACACCACCGTCTCGAACGGCTCGGTCAGCTCGTCGGCGACGACCAGCGGGCCGTTGCCGTCCGTGTCGAGGAACAGTTTCGTAAAAATCGCCCGGTTGAGCACGCTGCGGGTGCGCTTGTTTGACGTCCGGTACAGCTCCTGCGGGTCGGCCAGGAGGTCGAGCATTCCGGTGACGATCTGGTAGCCGACCTCAAGCTCGGCCTCGGTGTTGTCAAGCTGCCGCTTGATCTTGGTCCGCTCCTCGCGGATGGCCCGCAGCCGTGAGGTGATCTTCTCTCTGGGCCAGTCAGGATCGCCGACGAGGTCGAGGTAGCGGTCTTCCTGCCGGTCGAGGTCCTTCAGCCGCCTGGTGTGCTGTGTCCGGAGTTGCCGGGCATTGTCCTCGCCGTTGCTGACGGCGTCCTGCATGGTGGCGTGTAGGTGCTGCTGTACGTCGTCTGGCACTCGCACGTGGCAGTAGTGCCGCAGTACTGCCTCCTCGACATCCTCGACTTTGAAGTAGGGGAGGTCGCAGGTGCCGTCCTGCCGTCCACGGCAGATGTAGTAGAAGTACTGCATGCCGTGACGGTTCTTCGCGCCGGAGATGATCAGGCGCCGTTCGCAGTGACCGCACCAGACGACGCCCTTGAGGTAGTGGTTATAGGTCCGCTGGCGGGTGCCGGCGCCGCGGTCGGCGATCAAGACCTTCTGTACCCGGTCGAACAGGTCTTGGTCGATGATGGCTGGGTGGCGGCCTGTGACTTCGGTTCCCTGGTAGCTGACAAAACCGAGGTAGTAGCGGTCGCGTAGCATGTCGCCGATTTTGTGGATCGATACCGGGCGTTCGGGCCGCATAGGGGTGGGCCGGGTGCGTAGCCCCGCCTCGGTGAGTGCTTTGCGTAGCGAGTGGAAGTTGTATTTTCCGGTGGCGTACAGCTCGAAAGCCAGTCGGATGAGCGGCGCCCGCACCGGGTCGACGGCGATCGTACGGATCTCGCGGCCCTCGAATTTCTCCCGGACGTTGAGGTAGCCGAGGGGAGCTTGGCCGATGGTGCCGCCGTGGCGGGCCTTCTCGCCCATTTTGTAGCGGATGTCTTCGCCGTTGGCGCGGGACTGGAAGCCGTTGAACACCGCGAGGAATCCGTGCATGGCTTCGCCGAGCGGGGTGTCGTCGAACTTCTCGGTCGCGGAGATCATGGTGACATTGAGTTCGCGCAGCATAGCGAGGGTGATACCGTTCTCGGCCCAGTTCCGGTGCATGCGCGACAGCGAGTAGAAGATGACGTAGTCGACGTCGTGGCGCTCGCGGATACGTGCCATCATCTTCTTGAACTCAGGC